>JANWXL010000062.1 GCA_025055265.1 Roseiflexus sp. | reverse complement strand
CTCTTCCAGGTAGTCGTGTAAATCCACAATCTCCCAACCCAATGGACGCTCCAGCTCCACTGCGATATCCACATCACTCAACGGCGTCTGATCTTGACGCGCGTATGAGCCAAAAATAGCAACACGCCGCACTCCGAAGCGGCTCGTCAATGTCTCTCGATGATTGTCCAGTATGTGTCGGATGTCGGTCAGACTCCTCATCGGACGTTACCACTTTCACGCTCTTCGAAGCGCCATCAGGGTCATTGCCTGTTATTACGGCTCTTCTTCAATATTATGACACATATAACAGCGTGCTACTCCAATTTCAGCGATCTCCCGATGATCTCCTTCATGATCTCGGTTGTGCCGCCGTAGATCGTCTGCACGCGCGCGTCGAGGAAGGCGCGCGCAATCGGGTATTCGCGCATGTAGCCGTAGCCGCCGTGCAGTTGCAGGCAGGCATTGACGACCCGCTGCTGGAGTTCGGTCGTCCACCATTTTGCCATGGCTGCGGTCTCGGCTGTCAACTCGCCCCGGTTCAGCGCCAGCACGCACTGATCGACAAACACGCGCCCGATCTGCACCTCGGTCGCCAGTTCCGCCAGGGTGAAGCGCACCGTCTGAAGCGCGCCAAGCGGACGCCCGAACGCTTCGCGCTCGCGGCAGTAGCGGATGGTCTGTTCCAGCGCCGCTTCGGCGGCTGCCACGGCGCCAACCGCGATAGCGAGGCGTTCACGCGGCAGTTGTTCCATCAGGTAGCGAAAGCCCTGCCCTTCTTCGCCAAGCAGATTGTCGCGCGGCACGCGCACATTGTGGAAAAACAGTTCGGCAGTGTCCTGCGCGTGCAATCCGATCTTCTCCAGGCGCCTGCCGCGCTCGTACCCCGGCATGCCGCGCTCGACGACCAGCAGACTGATCCCTTTGGCGCCGCGATCCGGGTCGGTCTTTGCCGCGACGATCACCAGGTCGTTGAGAATGCCGTTGGAGATAAAGGTTTTCTGCCCATTCAGCACATACGCGTCGCCGTCGCACAGCGCCGTGGTGCGGATGGCTGCCAGGTCGCTGCCCGCGCCCGGTTCGGTCATTGCAATCGCAGTGATGCACTCGCCGCTGACGCAGCCGGGCAGCCAGCGCCGATGCTGTTCCGGCGTCCCATAGTGCAGAATGTAGGGTACGACGATGTCGGTATGGAGGACAAAGCCAGGTCCGGTGGCGCCGGCGCGCCACAACTCTTCGCCAATGACGACATTGAAGCGGTAGTCGCGCGCGCCGGCGCCGCCATACTCCTCCGGCGCGTCCATGCAGAGGAAGCCCTGACGACCGGCTGATCGCCACAGGTCGCGCGGGACGGCGCCGGCGCGCTCCCATTCCGCGTGAAACGGCGCAATCTCGCGCTCGACAAAGGCGCGAAATGCGGTGCGGAAGAGATCGTGTTCCGGCTCAAACAATGTGCGTTTCATCAAACGAGAAGGTCCGGCGTTGTTGCGGATGCACGGGTGGTGATCTGCTTGCCCAGGCGGTCGAGCGCATATTCGATGCCTGCCTGCAGGTTGCTGCGCGTCACCACTGTGCTCAGGTCGATCCCTAGGTGGACCATCGCCTGCGCCACTTCCGCCGAGATGCCGACCAGCACGCAGTGTGCGCCAAGCAGCGATGCGGCGCGCGTGGTCTGGATCAGATGATTGGCAACCGATGTGTCGACGACTGATACGCCTGTGATGTCAATGATGGCGATTTCGGCGGCGTAATGCTGAATGCCGTTGAGCAACGCTTCCATGATTTGCGCACTGCGTCGGCTGTCGATTGAGCCGACCAGCGGCAAGACGATGATCTCATCGTAGATCGGAACGACCGGCGTGGACATCTCGCGGATCGCGTGGATGAGACGTTCCTGTTCCTCGACAGTTGCGCGCAATTGCTCGCGGCTCTGTTCCAGTTCCATGCGTTCCTGAATGCGCTTTGTCACGACTTCGGTGAAGAAGACCAGCCCGCCGATGGCGCCATCTCCCTTGAACCAGGGATAGCATTTCCAGGACATCCATTCTGTTGAACCGTCGGCACGCTGCCACTGATCTTCTTCAGCTTCCTCGAATGCGCCAGCCAGCACCCGGCGATGTATTTCTTTCCACCGGTCGGACAGGTCGGGAAAGATATCGTAGTGGGATCGACCGATAATATCCTGACCTTCCAGGCCGTAGTCTTGCAGCCAGCGCCTGCTCGCCAGGATGTAGCGCATGTCAGCGTCCAGCATCGCAAACGCCGCTGGCATGTTCTCGACGAAGAAGCGCAAACGTTCTTTAGTCACATGCAATTCCTGTTCCAGATCTGCCACACGTGCGCGCAATCGTTCAATTTCCAGGTGGGGGGCATCGGACATGTCTGCCTCGCAGTGATAAAAAGATGTATACGGCATTGATCCCATTATAGTACAGCCAGCGCACGCGCTGCGCACCGTCTGCACTATATCGAAGCGTATTGTACGACATGGTCGTTACCGCTGCATACCGAACTGGTGCGCGAAGGGTGCGTTCATCCGTACTGCTGCGGAATGATGGAATTTGAATAAATATTCCGCTATCCGCCTACTCGCCCGGCGACTGATGGTTTTTGAATAATTATTCCGCTATCTGCATCCCCGCCCGGCGACTGAAGTCGCGGGCTATGAAAAGCGAAGCCCGCCTTCGCGGGCCAGATCGGGTGATGCCGGATCAGGTTCTCAAAAACCATAAGCCCTTGCTCAGAACGTGGAAGCCCGCAAGGACGCGCGTGACCTCAGCGCGAGCTCAACTCGCAGCATCCCGGACCTGCGTTGCCCGCGACACCTGCACGATGACGCTCGGTTGACGCCGAATGTCGGCGTGATGATGCACGGTTGACGCCAATGATGACGGCGCAGTGACGCTCGCCTTCTATAGTACTTTCAGCCTGTTGTGCATCAAGCGTTTTCTGCGGATATGAGGTTGTGGCGTGGTGTCTCGCCGTCGCACTGCAAGCCTGGCGTTGATCGAGTCGCTGACTGCTGAACGCGACGCGCTGGCTCAGGAAGTCGCTGCGCTCCGCGAACGTGAACGTCGCTGCCAGGATGAAGCGGCGCTGCTGCGTGATCGTCTCGACGAACAGCGCTGGCAGCGCTGGCAGGTCTTCGAGGCGTTGATCGAAGGAACACCGGACGGAGTGGTCATCACGACTATCGACGGCGTGATCACCTACGCAAATCGGGCATTTCAGATGATGACCGAACGCGGCGCTGAGGTGATCGGGATGCACCTGAATGACATGATCGCGCCGGAGGAGCATCGCTTCGTGCCGGCAGTCGTGCAACGCCTGCTGCAAGAGGGAACCTGGCAGGGCAGTCGCACCTATCTGCGGCGAAATGGGAGCACCTTCGAGGCGAACATTTCACTGACGCTCATCCGGGATAGCAACGGGCAACCGCAGCTACGCGCCGCGATCATTCGTGATCTGACCCGTCAGCGTCGGTTGGAGCAGGAGCAACTGCTTCTTCAGCAACAGGTCATTGCCAGCCAGCAGAGCATGCTGCGCGATCTGAGCGCGCCGGTGCTCCGCCTCTCGCCAGGGGTGATTATGGCGCCGATCACCGGCAGCATCACCGATCACCGGGCGGATGAGATTGTTGACGCGGTGCTGACGAATATCGCGCGGCATCCCGCGCATGCCGCCATTGTGGATATCAGCGCCCAAAACGAATTGCAGAACGGAGTTGCGCGTCTGTTGCTGAGATTGAGTCAGGCGCTTCGGTTGATCGGCGTGCAGGTTGTGATCACTGGTGTGCAATCGCACTACGCAGACGCGCTGGCATCGCTGGGCATGCCGCAACCCGGCGTTTCCCTCCACGCCACGTTGCAGGAGGGTGTGGAGGTAGTGCTGCGGCAATCCTGATTGAGGCGTTCGAGCGAGAGTTCGTGATTATTACCCGGAATCAAGATTAGAAGGAGGAAATCATGGCGCATCTGATCAGCGGGTTGCACCATCTGACGTCGTGCGTCGCTGGTGCGCAGGAGGACATCGATTTCTTCACCAAAATCATCGGTCAGCGCATGGTCAAGCAGACGGTGCTGTTCGATGGCACGCTCCCGATTTACCACCTGTACTACGGCAACGCCAATGCCGAGCCGGGCAGCATTATGACGACGTTTCCGTTCAAACAGGCGGGTATCTACGGACGCAAGGGCAGCGGACAGGTGAAAGTCACCGGCTACAGCGTACCAACGGCATCGCTTGGTTTCTGGGTTGAGCGTTTCAGGCAGTACAACGTGCCGCATGATCCAATTGCCGAACGTTTCGGGCAGAAGTATCTGCGTTTCTACCATCCGGCGGGTCTGGAGTTCGAAATGATCGGGGACGACAATGACGATCGTGTGCCATGGTCCACCGACGAAGTTCCGGCAGAGGTTGGCGTGCGCGGGTTGCATACAATTACGCTCTCGCTCCGCGAGACCTTCGAGTCGGAACGCTTCATGATCGAAGCGCTCGGCTTTCGCAAGACCGGACAGGAAGGCGCCTACACGCGATTTGAGATCGGCAAGGGCGGCGCGGGCTGCACGATTGATTTTCTGCATGAGCCGGACGTACCGGCTGGCAGTTGGACATTTGGCGTCGGCACCGTCCATCACGTTGCATTCGCGGTGCGTAACGACGAGGAACAGGCGAAGGTCAAGGCGTTTCTCGAAGGTCTGGGGTACACCGACGTTTCGGAGTCGAAGGATCGCAACTATTTCCATTCGATCTATGTGCGCATGCCCGGCGGGGTGCTGTTTGAAATTGCAACGACCGACATCGGGTTTGCAACGGATGAGCCAGCCGATCAACTCGGCAAGAAGTTGTTGCTGCCGCCCTGGTTTGAGCATCGCCGCGAGGAGATCATTTCGGCGCTGGAGCCGATTTCCGTGCCGTAAGCGTCGGTGATGGACCGGAACCCATGAATGTTCATCTTGCCCAACCGGTTCTGACCGCAGGCGCGCCTCTGGATCGCTGCCGGGCTGCGGCGATCCTGATCCACGGTCGAGGAGGCGCGCCGGATCAGATGATTGCGCTCGCCAGGATGTTCGATGCGCCGGGAGTGGCATACCTCGCACCAGCCGCCGCCTTTCAGTCGTGGTATCCCTACCGGTTCATCGAGCCGGTCGAGCGCAATCAGCCCTACCTGGACTATGCGCTCGAAGCGTATCACGTGCGAGTACAGGAAGCGCTGGCGCATGGCATTCCCCTGCATCGCCTGGTGCTGATCGGATTTTCGCAGGGCGCCTGCCTGACCGCCGAGTATGCAGTGCGGAACGCAGCGCGTTACGGCGGCATCGTGATCTTTACCGGCGGGTTGATCGGACCGGAAGGGACGACCTGGAACTACCCCGGCAATTTCGATGGTACGCCGGTAGTGATCGGCGGCGCCGAACAGGATGCCTGGGTGCCGTTCTGGCGAGCGCGTGAAACCGTTGAGGTGTTTCGGCGCATGGGGGCGCGCGTTGAGACGCATTTCTATCCGGGATCGAGTCATGAGATCAGCGCCGAGGAACTCGCCGCTGCACAAGCGATCCTGCGCGCAGTGACGGGAGAGGTGAAGGAATAATGCAGTTCATTCATGAGAGCAGGCCAGTGCGCGTCGTTTTTGGCGCAGGCAGGATCGCTCATCTGGCGGAAGAAGCGACGCGCCTCGGTTTGCAGCGGATACTGGCGATTTCGACGCCGCGCAAACGCTTTCTTGCGGAACGCGTCGTTGAGGCGCTCGGTGATCGGGCGGCAGGCGTGTATGCTCACGCTGCGATGCACGTGCCGCTGGCGACGGCTGAGGCGGCGCGCGCCGAAGCGGCGCGCCTGGGATGCGACGGCTATGTCGCTATCGGCGGCGGCTCGACGATCGGTCTGGCAAAAGCCATAGCGCTCGAAAGCGGGTTGCCGATCATCGCTATTCCGACCACCTACTCCGGATCGGAGATGACTGCGATCTGGGGGCTGACGATAGAGGGAGAGAAGCGCACCGGGCGCGATGAGCGCGTGCGACCGCGGGTGGTGATTTATGACCCTGAGCTGACGCTCAGCCTGCCGCCTGCTATCGCCGGACCAAGCGGCATCAACGCGCTGGCGCACTGCGTTGAGGCGCTCTATGCCGTCGATGCCAGCCCGGTCATTCAGTTGATGGCAGAGGAAGGAATCCGCGCATTGAGCCGCAGCCTGCCGGTTGTAGCGCGTGAGCCGGAGAATCTGGAGGGTCGCACGCTGGCGCTGTACGGGGCATGGCTGGCTGGCGCCGCGCTTGGCGCGGCAACGCTGGGGCTGCACCACAAACTCTGCCATATGCTCGGCGGCAGTTTCAATCTGCCCCACGCGGAGGTCCATACGATCATACTGCCGCACGCCGCAGCCTACAACGCTCCGGCGGCGCCCGACGCTCTGGCGCGGGTTGCGCGGGCCATGGGATCGACCGACGCGCCGGGCGCTCTGTTCGACCTGGCTGCCGCCCTGGGTGCGCCAACTGCGCTGCGCGATATTGGCATGCGCTTCGAGGATCTCGACCGCGCCGCTGATCTGGTGCTGCGCAGCCCGTATCCCAACCCGGCGCCGCTGACGCGCGACGGCATCCGGCAGTTGCTCGATGACGCATACCACGGGAGGCGTCCGAAAGGAACCGGCGTATGACTGATAAGCGCCTTTCGATGCGCGACGCTATCGCACGCTATGTTCAGGACGGCATGTCGGTGGCGATCGAGGGATTTACCGCCTGCATCTGCTTTGCCGCCGGTCACGAGATTATTCGCCAGCGGCGGCGCAACCTGACGCTCATCCGCATGACGCCGGACCTGATCTACGACCAGATGATAGCCGCGGGGGTGGCGCGCAGGCTGATCTTCAGCTACCTGGGCAATCCTGGCGTCGGTTCGCTCAACGCGATCCGTCGCGCCGTCGAGCAGGGCATTCCGCAGCCGCTCGAACTCGAAGAGTATTCGCATTACGGCATGGTTGGTCGCTATATCGCTGGCGCATCCCGCTTGCCGTTCTTTCCGCTGCGCTCATATGCAGGCAGCGACATGCCGCGCGTCAATCCGCTGATTCGCACGGTCGAAGATCCGTACAGCGGCGCGCCGATCGCCGTGGTGCCGCCGCTCAATCCGGATGTCGCCATCATTCATGCGCAACGCGCTGACGTTTCCGGCAATACGCAACTCTGGGGATTGATCGGGTCGCAGAAAGAGGTCGCCTTTGCCGCACGTCGCCGGATTGTCGTGGTGGAAGAGATCGTCGATGAGGCGGTCATTCGCTCCGATCCGAATCGGACTATTATTCCCGGCCTGATCGTTGATGCTGTGGTTCACGAACCATTCGGCGCACATCCCTCCTATGCGCAGGGATATTACGACCGCGACAATCAGTTTTACCTGGAGTGGGATCGTATCTCGCGCGATCACCAGCAGGTGGTCGCCTGGCTTGAGGAGTGGGTCTACGGCGTGCCCGACCGTGCGGCGTATCTGGAGAAACTGGGCGCTGAGCGCCTGGCGCGCCTCAAACCTGCGCCCGCGCCCGCGGCGCCGGTGGACTACGGAGCGTACCAATGAGCTATACCGCCGCTGAGATGATGATCGTAGCCGCTGCTCGTGCGCTGGCTGGCGCGCGCACGGTGTTCGTTGGCGTTGGATTGCCGAACATTGCCTGCAATCTGGCGCGTCGCACCATCGCGCCAGACCTCGAACTGATCTATGAGGCGGGCGTGTATGGCGCGCGTCCGGCGCGTCTCCCGCTCTCGATCGGCGATCCAACGCTCGTGACCGGGGCGACAGCAGTGATGTCGCAGGCTGATCTGTTCGGACTGTACCTGCAGGGCGGGCTGGTGGATGTGGCGTTGCTCGGCGGTGCGCAGATCGACCGATTCGGCAATCTGAATACGACGGTCATCGGCGACTATGCTCACCCAAAGGTGCGGTTGCCGGGAAGCGGCGGCGCCTGTGAGATTGCAGCCAATGCCCGGCGAACCTTCATCATTATGCGCCTGACGCGCCGCGCCTTTGTCGAACGCCTGGATTTCATCACCAGTCCGGGGCACCTCGACGGCGGCGATAGCCGCCAGCGGCTTGGCTTGCCTGGCGCCGGACCGGATCTGGTGGTCACCGACATGGCGCTGTTCGATTTTGCCAGCCCGGATCGGGAAATGCAACTGATCGCCGCGCATCCGGGCGTCACCATTGAGCAGGTGCGGGAGGCGGTCGGGTGGAATCTGCGACTCGCCGATCACGTGACAGAAACGCCGCCGCCGACGCCGGACGAGTTGCGGGTCGTGCGCGAGGAACTCGATCCCGAAGGGATATACCGCTAAACATGCAGCAAAGAGAAAGGATCACAGCGTATGCACGACGAGAGTGAAGCGCAGATCACCGCCAATGCGCTCAGGAGCCTGGAGAACGTTCAGAATCCGCGCCTGAAGCGCATTATGACAAGCCTGATCACCCACTTGCACGCCTTCGTGCGCGATGTGGAACTGACCGAAGCAGAGTGGTTCCAGGGCATTCAGTTTCTGACCCGCACCGGGCAGATGTGCGACGACCGACGGCAGGAGTTCATTCTCCTCTCGGATACGCTGGGCGTCAGCATGCTGGTGGACGCCATCAATCATCGCACGAACGGCGTGGCGACCGCTTCGACCGTGCTCGGTCCGTTCTACCGCGAAGGCGCCGCTGAGTTGCCGTATGGCGCCTCGATCAGCAAAGATGGTCGCGGCGAGCCAGCCGTGCTGACGGGCCGGGTGCTCAGCACCGATGGAACGCCCATCGCAGGCGCTGTGCTTGATGTGTGGGAAGCGAACGAACAGGGACTCTACGAGCAGCAGGACCCCAATCAGCCTGAGATGAACCTGCGCGGTCGGTTCCGCACTGATGAGGAAGGACGCTACAAGATCGTCGCCATCAAGCCGGTGAGCTATTCCATACCCGACGACGGTCCGGTTGGGCAGATGCTGCGCGCTCTGGGACGGCATCCCTATCGCCCGGCGCACATTCACTTCATCGTTTCCGCGCCTGGCCATCGCAGCCTGGTGACCCATCTCTTCGTCGAGGGCGATCCCTATCTCGAGTCAGATGTCGTCTTTGGCACGAAGGAGTCGCTGGTTGTGCCCTTCGTTTTGAACGAATCAGCGGAAGAAGCGGCGCAGCATGGCATCAAAGCGCCGTTCTGGACAGTTCATTACGATTTTGTGCTGATGCCTGCATAAGTGCAGACCAGAGGGGGAACACTCATGAGCAAACTATCGCGTCGATCATTTCTGCGCATGTCGGCAGGGGCGCTGGCGGCCACTGCAATAGGAGGAGCGGTTACTGCATGTGGACCGCAGAGCAGCAATGCCAGGCGTCCGATCAAGATTGGCTACGTCAGCCCGCAGACCGGTCCACTGGCGGGATTCGGCGCCGCCGACGCTTTTATCCTCAAGGGCATGCCGGAGTTGATGAGCCAGAAACTGGGGCGACCGGTCGAGATCCTGGTCAAGGATAGTCAGTCTGATCCGAACCGCGCCGCAAGCCTGGCGGCTGACCTCATTCTGAAGGACAACATCGATCTGATGGTGGTTGCTTCGACACCGGAGACGACCAACCCGGTGAGCGATCAGTGTGAAGCCAATGGCGTGCCGTGCATTTCGACCAAGGCGCCCTGGCAGCCCTGGTATTTCCGCAATCCGAATGTGCCAGCCAGCGGCTACAACTGGACCTACCACTACTTCTGGGGGCTTGAAGATGTGATTGCGGTGTTTACCGCCATGTGGAACTCCCTCGACACAAACAGGGTCGTGGGCGCGATGTGGCCCAACGATGGCGACGGGCTGGCGTGGAGCGATGCCGAACGCGGGTTCCCGCCAGCGCTGGCGGCAGGCGGCTTTACCCTGACCGATCCAGGGCGCTATCAGAACCTGACCGACGATTTTTCCGCTCAGATCAATGCGTTCAAGTCGGCTGGCGTCGAAATCGTCACCGGCGTCATGATCCCGCCTGACCTGGTCACTTTCATGTCGCAGGCGAGTCAGCAGGGGTTCCGTCCCAAGATGGTAACCGTCGCCAAGGCGGCGCTCTTCCCCTCGTCCGTCGAAGCGATCGGCGGCAACCTGGGCGATGGTCTGACGACCGAAATCTGGTGGACTCCCAGCCACCCGTTCAGTTCATCGCTCACATCCGCCACGGCCGCCGACCTTGCCGCCGCCTACACAAAGGAAACGGGCCAGCCCTGGATGCAGCCGCTGGGCTTCATTCACTCGCTGTTCGAGGTTGCGACCGATGTGCTGGCGCGCGCCGAGAACATCGAAAACAAGGCGACGATCCGCGACGCGATCAAGGCGACCCGTCTCAACACCATTGTCGGTCCAGTCGATTGGAGTACGGGCCCGACGCCGAACGTCACCAAAACGCCGCTGGTTGGCGGTCAGTGGAGCCGCAAAGGAAATACGTGGGAAATCCAGGTCACAACCAACCAGACCGCGCCGAATATCCCGACGACGGCGACGCTGCGGCCGTTGCCCTGGAATGTGTGAGGATGCGGCATGGCTGCGCCATTGCTCGAAGTTCAGCGCGTCTCGAAGTCGTTCGGCAAGTTGCAGGTCATCAACGATCTGTCGTTCCAGGTGCAGCGCGGTGAAGCCCTGGGCATTCTGGGACCGAATGGCGCCGGGAAGACGACGACCTTCAGCCTGATCACCGGCGAGCATCAAGTCAGTGCAGGACGGGTCTTCTTCCAGGGTGTGGACGTGACCGGTTTGCGCCCGCAACAACGCTGTCGCCTGGGGATTGCGCGCACCTATCAGATACCGCGTCCCTTTTCCGGGATGACGGTCTTCGAGAATGTGCTGGTCGGCGCGACCTATGGGCGCGGCAAGAGCGAACGAGCCTCGCGCGCCTTCTGCCGCGACATCCTGCATGAAACCGGTTTGCTGGCGCGCGCCGATACGCCAGCCGGACAGTTGCGCCTGCTGGATCGCAAACGGCTCGAACTGGCGCGCGCCCTTGCCACCGATCCGCAGATCCTGTTGCTCGACGAGACTGCTGGCGGATTGACCGAGCACGAAGTGCATGAGTTGCTCGATGTGGTGCGACGCATCAGGGAGCGGGGCGTCACCATTCTCTGGATCGAACATATCCTGCACGCGCTGACTGCGATTGTTGATCGTCTGTTGCTCATGGATTTCGGTACGAAGCTGCTCGAAGGCGATCCGGCGACCGTCCTGGCAAGCGACGAATTGAAGATGATTTACCTGGGTGTGGACTGAAGCAATGAGCATGCTGGTTGTCGACTCCATCGAGGTGTTCTACGGCGAGTTTCAGGCGCTCTTTGGCGTCAGCCTCGAGGTCGCTGAAGGCGAGACGGTCGCCATCATTGGCGCGAACGGCGCCGGCAAGACGACGCTCCTGCGCACGATTGCCGGCGTGTTGCGCCCGCGCTCAGGGCAGGTGCAGTACCGCGGCATGCGGATCGATGGTCGTCCGGCGTATGCCGTAACGCGCCTTGGCATTGCGATGGTCCCTGAGGGGCGCAAGATCTTTCCCAGCCTGAGTGTACGTGAAAATCTGCTGATCGGGCGGCAGAGCGGGCGCAAGGGACCGTGGACTCTGGAGCGGGTGTTCGACCTGTTTCCCGTGTTGCGCGAGCGCGCCGATTTCCCCGGCATCGATCTGTCTGGCGGTCAGCAACAGATGCTGGCGATTGGGCGGGCGCTGATGAGCAACCCGGATCTGATCCTGATGGACGAAATCTCGCTCGGACTGGCGCCGGTGGTGGTGCGTGAACTCTATGAAACCGTCCAGGCAATTACCCGCACCGGCACAACCGTCGTCATTGTCGAACAGGACGTTACCCGCAGTCTCCAGGTGGCCGACCGCGTCTATTGTCTGCTGGAAGGTGAAGTGAGCCTGAGCGGTCGACCGACTGATCTGAGTCGCGAGCAGATTTCCCTGGCATATTTTGGAGTGTAGCGTATGGATTGGGTGGGCACAATCGTGCAGGGTCTCCTGCTGGGTGGATTCTATGCGCTCTACGGTATCGGGCTGTCGCTGATCTTCGGCGTGATGCGCCTGGTCAATCTGGCGCACGGCGATCTGATCGTCTGCGCCGCCTATCTGTCGCTGGTGTTGATCGAAGTGTCGGGATTGCCGCCGCTTCTGACTCTTGCGATTGTCATTCCAGTCATGTTTGGGCTGGGCGTGCTGTTGCAACGCGGCGTTCTGAACCGTGTTCTGGGTTTGGGACCGATGCCGCCGCTGCTGATTACCTTTGGGATTTCGATCATCATCCAGAATGGATTGCTCCTGGCGTTTACCGCTGATACGCAACGCCTTCCAGCAGGATCACTGGAAACCGCCAGCGTGCCGGTGGGCGGATGGGCGACCGTTGGCGTTCTACCGCTCCTGAATATGGCGATTGCGATCCTGGCGATCATCGGTCTCCAGCAATTTATGGGGCGCACTGATCTCGGGCGCGCATTCCGCGCCACATCGGACGATCCGACGACGGCGGAATTGATGGGGATCGACAGCAAACGGATCTACGGTCTGGCGATGGGCGCCTCGCTTGCACTGATCGCTGTGGCGGGCATTCTGCTCGGCATGCGCACGACCTTCGGGCCGTCCGACGGACCGGCGCGCCTGATCTACGCCTTCGAAGCGGTCATTATCGGCGGTCTTGGCAGTCTGTGGGGAACCCTTGCTGGAGGATTGCTGCTCGGCGTCGCTCAGAGCGTCGGCGCAGCGCTCAATCCCGGCTGGTTCCAGCTTGCCGGGCATATTCTGGCGCTCCTGGTGCTGGCGATCCGTCCGACCGGCCTTTTTGCGCGAACCCGTGATCTGTAGTGAGGGAAACAATGATCAAAGCGCGTGTCGCAGAGGCCCCTGCGGGCTGGAAACAACTGTCGGTGATCCGGTTCACGGCGCTTGGTGCGCTGGTCATCGGGGCGCTGGTCAGTCTGCCATTCTGGGGCGGACCTGGAGTCATGCGCATGATGGTGGAGTTTCTGACTCTGCTGGCGCTGGCGCAACTCTGGAATCTGCTGGCAGGCTACACCGGGCTGGTGTCTATCGGTCAGCAGGCGTGGATCGGGATCGGCGGGTATGCGCTGATCGTCGCCGCCGATGATCTCGGTCTGCCCATCCCACTGGGTCTTGTGCTGGGCGGCGTCACTGCGGCGCTCCTGGCGCTCCCTGCCGCTGGTCTGCTCTTTCGACTGCGCGGCGGATATTTTTCGGTGGGCACGTGGGTGGTGGCGGAAATCCTGCGTCTGCTGGTGACGAATAGCACCGACTGGTTGCGCGGCGGCCTCGGACGCACCCTTGCCGCCACAGGCGCAATGGCGCGTGAAACCCGCGAACTGCTGACCTATGCGCTGGCAGTGGTCATCGGGTTGGGAGTCGTTGCACTGGTGCATCTGCTGATGCGCTCGCGCACCGGCCTGGCATTGACCGCGATCCGCGACTCCGAGACGGCGGCTGCCAACCTCGGCGTCGAGACACAGCGCATCAAACTGTTCGTCTATCTGCTCTGCGCGTTCGGAACCGGGGTTGTCGGCGCGCTGATCTATCTCAACCTGCTGCGCATTACGCCCGATGCCGCCTTCAGCGTGCAGTGGACAGCGTTCATGATCTTCATCGTGATTATTGGCGGGATTGGCACCATCGAGGGACCGATCATCGGCGCGATCCTGTTTTTCATCTTACGGCAGTTTCTCGCGGATTTCGGCGAATGGTCGCTGATCCTGCTCGGCGCTGTCGCGGTCGTCATGATGATATTCGCTCCTGAAGGCATCTGGGGGATCATTCGACGCCGCTGGCAGTTTGAGATCTTTCCGGTGCACCGGCGCATTGGCGCTGGCTCTGATAATGCACACGCAGCATAGTCTCTGACAGCATCCGACATCCAACATCGTTTTCGTTCATCTTCGGAGGCATACACAACATGAGCGCAACGCACGAAACCGACGTTCTCATTATTGGCAGCGGTCCGGCTGGCGGTTCAGCGGCCCTGTTCCTGAGCACGTATGGCGTCAAGAATATGGTGCTGACCAAGTATCGCTGGACGGCCAACACACCGCGCGCCCACATCACGAATCAGCGCACTGTTGAGATTCTGCGCGACATGGGGTTGGAAAGCGAGGTGATGGCAAAAGCGACGCCGCAGCATCTGATGGGCGATACTGTCTTTTGCACCAGTCTGGCGGGCGAAGAACTGGCGCGCCTGCGCACCTGGGGAACGCATCCGCGCCGCAAAGCTGATTTTGATCTGGCAAGCCCGTCGCAGATTTGCGACATCCCGCAAGACCTGTTGGAACCGATCATTCTCGGTCATGCCGCTGCACGCGGTTCGCGCATCCGTTTCGATACCGAATATCTGGCGCTCGAACAGGACGCCGACGGGGTGACAGTCACGGCGCGTGATCGATTGAACGGCTCGACGTACCAGATCCGCGCGAAGTACGTGATTGGAGCGGACGGCGGGCGCAGTAAGGTGGCCGAGGATATCGGGCTGCCGATGGAAGGGCGCATGGACATCGCCGGGAGTATGAATATCGTGTTTCAGGCGGATCTGTCGCGGTATGTGGCGCATCGTCCCAGCGTGCTCTACTGGGTGCTCCAGCCTGGATCGAACATTGGCGGCATCGGCATGGGGCTGGTGCGTATGGTGCGTCCCTGGAACCGCTGGCTGATCGTTTGGGGCTACGATATTTCCCAGCCGCCGCCGGTTGTGGACGAGGCGACGGCGATTAAGATTGCGCACAACCTGATCGGTGATGACACTATTCCCATCACCATTGAATCAACATCGCTCTGGAGCGTCAACCACATGTATGCGACGCGCTATTCGCGCGGTCGGGTTTTCTGTATGGGTGATGCGTGTCATCGACATCCCCCGTCCAACGGTCTGGGCTCGAATACGTCCATCCAGGATGCCTACAATCTGGCGTGGAAACTGGCGCTGGTATTGCAGGGGAAGGCGTCGCCGCGTCTGCTTGAGACCTACAGCGACGAACGGGCGCCCATCGGCAAACAGATCGTCGAACGGGCGAACAAGAGCATTCGCGAGTTCGGACCGATCTTTGAAGCGCTTGGCTTGCTGGAGACGAACGACCCGCAGCAGATGCTCGCCAACATGGAGATTCGCAAGGAGAACAGCCCGCGCGGGGCTGAGGCGCGCGAAAAACTGCGCAAGGCAATCGAATTGAAGAACTACGAGTTCAACGCGCATGGGGTCGAAATGAATCAGCGGTATCGCTCTGTTGCAGTGGTGAGCGACGGCGCCCCTGAACCGCCATACGAACGCGACCCGGAACTTTACTACCATCCGACGACCTGGCCCGGCGCTCGATTACCGCACTGCTGGCTGGAGCATCGGGGGCGCAAGGTCAGCACGCTCGATCTGGCTGGCAAAGGGCGTTTCACCCTGCTGACCGGCATCGGCGGCGAAGCCTGGAAAACAGCGGCTGCAGAGGTTTCGGCGCGCACCGGCGTCGAGATTGCCTGTTACACGATCGGACCCGGCCGCGAGGTGCTGGACACTTACGACGACTGGGCGCGGTTGCGCGAGGTGGCAGAGGACGGATGCATCCTGGTGCGCCCCGACGCCCATGTCGCCTGGCGCAGCCACCGCGTTTTGTCGGATTGCACTGGCGCGCTGCATCAGGTGATGCGTCAGATTCTGGGGTATGCCTCTGGCGAAAGGTCCTGAACGATGAATGATGTCTACATCGTGGCGGCGCTGCGCACGCCTGTCGGTCGGTATGCTGGCGCGCTGCGCGAGGTGCGTCCCGACGACCTCGCGGCGCACATTATTCGTGAACTCGTGCAGCGCAGCGGCATCGATCCGGCGGATGTGGCGGACGTGTATCTGGGGTGCGTCAATCAGGCGGGGGAAGACAACCGCAACGTGGCGCGCATGGCAGTGTTGCTGGCTGGTCTGCCGGTCAGCGTGCCTGGCGTTACAGTCAACCGTCTCTGTGGCAGCGGGCTTGAAGCTGTCAACCAGGCGGCGCGCGCCGCGCAGTTGGGCGATGGCGATCTGTTCATTGCTGGCGGCGTCGAGAGTATGAGTCGCGCGCCTTTTGTCTTCGCCAAGAGCAGCGCCGCATTTGATCGCACGCCGCCGCAGGTTTATGACACGACGATTGGCTGGCGGTTCACCAACCCGCGCCTGGAAGCGTTGGGGTACACTCTGTCGCTGGGCGAAACGGCGGAAGTGGTGGCGGAACGCTACGGCATCAGCCGCGAGGAGCAGGATCGCTTTGCGCTCCAGAGCCAGCAGCGCGCTGCAGCGGCTATTGCAGCCGGGCGATTCGTTTCCGAGATCGTGCCAGTGCCGGTTCCATCAGCGCGTCGCGGTCAACCGCTCACTGTCGTCGCCGTTGATGAGCATCCGCGCCCGGATACAACGCTGGACGCGCTGGCACAACTCCGTCCGGCGTTCAGGGCGAACGGCACGGTGACAGCCGGCAATTCCAGCGGGATCAACGATGGCGCGGCTGCGCTGCTTCTGGCGACGCCTTCAGCTATCAAACGGTATGGGCTGACGCCCATGGCGCGCATTGTCAGCATGGCGACGGCGGGCGTCGAACCGCAAACGATGGGGCTTGGTCCCATCCCTGCGACCCGCCGGGCGCTGGAACGCGCCGGAGTGCGCGTTGATGACCTCGACCTCATCGAGTTGAACGAAGCGTTCGCTTCCCAGGCGATTGCCTGCATCCGCGACCTGCGCCTTGACCCGGCGCGCGTCAATGTCAATGGTGGTGCAATTGCGCTCGGACACCCGCTTGGCGCCAGCGGCGCACGGATTCTGACCACGCTGGTCCATGAGCTGCGGCGGCGGGGAGGACGCTACGGGCTGGCAACCATGTGCATCGGCGTTGGTCAGGGGATCGCCACGGTAATCGAGGCGGTATGACTCGCACTACCTCACCAGAAATTCATCCCTGGGGAACAGATCGCGATTAATGTCGCTCGATGCCGGTCGGGGCGCCGCAGGATCGGAGACCAGCGGCTGACGTTTGACGAAGTACTCATCGAGCCATTGCAGGATATCCACCCTGGACTGCTGATAGTACTCGCGGGTGAACGGGTCTTCAAGGCGCCGATAGATTGTCTGGAGGTCCAGTTCAATCGGCGCATTGCTGCCGATCAGAATATCGCCAAAATCGACATAGTGCGGAAAGACCTGAATGAATGTTGTGCGCACGCGCTCGGTCGGA
>JANWXL010000022.1 GCA_025055265.1 Roseiflexus sp. | reverse complement strand
CCGGTGCAAGCGGAGGCGGAGAAGGAAGGGACTTCTTGATAATGGGAATGTCAAGAACATCTTCACAGCGATGCGCCGTGATGTTTTTCGCCCGCAGGTGCTGGATGAGCGGGTCATAGCCTGCATCTTTCGATATAATGTAAAAGTGCGCTCCAGGATCGCGCACTGCCAGCACGCCGAGGTAAAAAGCGATGTGGAATCGGAACTCCTTTGCTCTCCTGCAGCGTCCACAATCAATGCTACCTTAGAACTATTACCCGTTAGAACCAGACAAGGGCGCATTTATAATGAAACCGCTCATTGACGTTCGTGATGTCGTCAAAATCTACCGGATGGGCGATGTCGAGGTGCATGCGTTGCGCGGGGTCTCGCTCACCATCGACGAGGGGGAGATGGTGGCGATCATGGGACCGTCGGGCAGCGGCAAGAGCACCCTGATGAATATCCTTGGCTGCCTGGATCAGCCGACCTCAGGAACTTATCTGCTCGACGGAGTGGATGTCGGCAGTCTGAACGATGACGATCTGGCGGCGATCCGCAATCGGAAGATCGGGTTCGTGTTCCAGCAGTACATGCTGCTGCCACGCACCACGGCGCTTCGCAACGTCGAATTGCCGCTGCTCTACAGCAACAATGGACACGACCGCACGGCGCGCGCCCGCGCGGCGCTCGAAGCCGTCGGTATGGGCGACCGGATGCACCATAAGCCGAACGAACTCTCCGGCGGGCAGCAGCAGCGCGTCGCCATTGCGCGCGCACTGGTCAACAATCCGCGCATCATCCTGGCAGACGAGCCGACCGGCGCGCTGGACACGAAAACCGGCGAAGAGATTATGGGCATCTTCGAGCGCCTGAACCGCGAACGCAACATCACCGTGATCCTGGTGACCCACGAACACGACGTCGCCCGTCACGCCAGGCGGATCATCCACATGCGCGACGGGCGGATTGCCAATGTCACAGCACGCGTGTGATCTCGGCGAACAGGTTGCGATCCTGGTTGGCGGCGGCAATGGCGTCTTCGCCGCCCATCACGACAAGCGCAGCATGATCGCGCAGCATATCGAGCACATCGGCGAAGGCGCGGAAGTCGGCTGGCGTTGTGCCCAACACCTCATCGCGCACCTGCTGGCGATAGGCGTCGTCGTCGCCGACCAGATACCGTGCCATTGCCGTAAAACCGCGTGCATCCGGGAGCTGATAGGCGTCGAGGTCGGCAATAACGCCGATGATTGCGCGGGTCAACTCTTTCTCGCTCAGGTCGAGCTGGCGCAAGAATGCGGCGGAACGGTCGTAGACATCGATTGTGCGCAGCAGGTTGGGATCGCGGTACGACGTATAACTGAACACGCCCGAGCGCGGATCGAACGAACAGAAGCCGCCGTAAGCGCCCCCCTGCTCGCGGATCTGCTCCCACAGCCAGGTCGTCATCAGGTAGCGCGTCACCACCAGCGCCGAGCCGTGCAACCGATACCCCAGACGGTAGAGGTCGGCGCCTTTGGCGACGTAGTTGACATTCGCGGGAATGATCAACCCTTCCGAGAGAGCGCCCTTGTGCGGGTTCCAGGCGGCTGGCGTCGGCGTTCCAACCGGCAGGCGGTCGAGGAACGTTTCGAGGTGCGGACGGAAGCGCTCCCATCCGGCAGCATCCACCGTCACATTGACCAGCAGCGCGCTGCGGTCGACCAGCCGCGTGCGCATCTGTTCGAGCACTGCGCGCACCGTTTCCCAATCCTCATCAATCGCCTGCTCAACCCGGCGCAGGAACAGAAGGTAACTGACGCCGCCGATCTGCTCAGCGACCCAGTCAGCTTCGTTGAAGCGCGCGCGCAGGCGCGTGTTGACGACGGTATGACCGGCGGGGATCAGGCTGGCTTCGCGCGAGGCGCGCTCCTCGCGCACAATCTGCCGGATGCGCTCACGATTGTCGAGACGCGCCGAAAGCAGAACATCACGCAGAATGTCGAGGAGCGCATCGCTTTTCTCGACGATCGCTTTACCGCGCAGGAACAGCCAGGCGGCGCCGATGCTGCGCCCACGCATCGCCGAGGTGAACGACTGCGGGAAGATGCCGCCGGTATCGCGCCCGATGCGCTGGATCAGTTGAATGATGTCTTCGCGCTGCGTGCCGGTTTCGAGGAGCGCGCGCCCGAAGATGGTGACATACGGCAGAAACTCCTGCGGCAGCGTGCGCAGGTTCATGCCGATGTCCACATACACGATGCCATTCGTGAACAGATCGTGGAGCAGCGTGCGCGTTGCGCCAACCTCCAACTCTTCTGTAGGGATGGTCTTGATCGTCCGGTCGAGGTCAGCAATTGTCAGGCTGGGCAGCGACGCGATCGCCTCCGGCGGATCGGGGGTTT
>JANWXL010000015.1 GCA_025055265.1 Roseiflexus sp. | reverse complement strand
GGCGCCTGCCGGGCTGGCGTGGGTGCAGTCATGAATTGACAATTAGCATCCTGACGCAGCGGGCTGATGCCCGTGCTCAAGTCAGTCAAGCCTCTGCGAGGGCTGCCATGTGCTCAGGATCGGTCGGTTGTGCGGGGCGATCGCAGCGCTTCGTCCGTAGTCGCGCGTTCTACCGGGACGCCCGAAGCAGCGCCTGCCACCTAGGTCAGCCCCGGAGGGGCTTTCACGTCCTCAGCGAGGGCTTGTGAACTTTCACCAAATATTCGGTATTCCTGGGCGCTGCGGGCTGAAGCCCTGGCTGAGATCGTGAAAGCCCCTTTGGGGCTTCCACGTCCTGAGCGAGGGCTTTAGCCCGCAGCTCAGAGAACGCGCGACCTGACAGCACGAGTGGATTTATTTCTTAATCTTCATCAGCCCGCAGTGCTCCGGTGGTTCCTGACACATCACGACCGCACCCGCAGCACACGTCGTATGACTAATATCAATTCTGGTTGCGTTGTGTGCATCTGTGCATCAGCCGGAAGACCCCGCATCCGGCGTCATTGCGAGCCGCTACGCTTCCCCCACGCTCCGCTCGGGGCAGGCGCTCGCGGCGGGCTCCGCGAAGCAATCTCCCCGCGCGAGAGTAGATTGCTTCAACCACCGCCACGCTCCGCTCGCTGCAAGCAGCGCTGGCGCGCCTCGCAATGACGGCAGCGCGGATCAGGGCAAGAATGAGCACAAAGCGAGCGCCTCTTGGTCTAGAGGGTGACCACCTGCAAGGGGTCGAAGCCTTCAAGGGTCTGTTGAGCATGTTCGATGCCGCCTTTCCGCACCACCGTGTGTCCATCGAGGCCGCGCTTGCCGAGGGCGACTACGTCACCGTGCTCCACACTCATTACAAAGACGACGACGCCAGCCTGCTGATGCAACTCGGCGCTCTACCTGCGCCTCAGGGGGTTTGAGTTCGGGGAGACCTCAGGATGTTCGTTCGGGCGCTACGAACGTGTTTGCCACAGGATGGGCGATCTGACTCTGAAGCATTATTTCCCACGACTCACTGCCATCATCTTCTTCCTCTGCTTCAGACCACGCATCAAGCATGGCTATCGCGGCCTGATTGCGAGCAATTTGTTCAGCACGAGCCGCTTCTTCCGACTCTACGCGCGCCTTACGCAGGCGCGCCTGATCTGATCCAGGGGCGAGCGTTGCCGGGCCAATGTTCAGTTCAAATCAAACAGACGGGCGTGTTGCCCTGACCTCGCTCCAGGACGCAAATTGGGCAAAAAGTGAGCAGCGAATGGACTCAAAAGAGAACCGCGCTGCCGCCTATACTGCGACTGTATCTACCATCCACAGCGGCGCAATTGAACAATCAGCGCCGCCACTGAAAGGATCTTCACAATGTCACACACCATCTCACGACGAAGTTTGCTGAAGGGCGCGGGAGCGATTGGGGGCGGCATCGCTCTGGCGAGCTTCGCGCAGGTGCTCGGCGTCCACGCCGCCGCCACAAACGACGACCCGCAGACCATCCTGAACCTGGCGGCGACCGCTGAGACCCTGGCGGTGACCTTCTACTACAACGTCATCGTCAACCGCAGCTTTGAGCTTGACGAGGAGGACGAAGAATACCTGCGCTTCGCGCTCGGTGCCGAGCAGTATCACCTCGACTTCCTGATGTCGCAGGGCGGCAAGACTCTCACGAGCAGCTTCTACGTGCCGTCGAACCTGCTCTCCAACCAGGCAGTCTTTGTCCAGACCGGCGCCAATGCCGAGACGGCCTTCATAGGCGCCTACCTGGCCGCCACGCGGATCTTCGGCGACGCGGGCCTGGGCAAGCTGGCTGCCACCACTGCCCAGCATGCCTGCAGCGAGGCCGAGCACCTGACTCTCACCCGTGAGATCGGCGGGTTGACGCCGAACAACCTGGCGCTGCCGCTGCCCATCTATTACAACGTCTCCGACGCCGTGCCCACCCTGGCGCCTTTCCTGCGGGGCGGCGCCGGCTTCATCGGTCCCGTGAACTACCCGACCCGGAACCAGATCAACAGGGCTCGCCTCACCTCCGACTTCACCAGGGTCTACGTGATGGCTTACTGATCGACCTGGAAGAGCGGCGCGACCAGAGAGTTTCTCCGGTCGCGCTGCTCTTTTTATTTCGCAGATTGCTGGCGCCCTCGCCGCGTCCCGTGGCTTTGCGCGCGCCAAACCAGACGACGCAGCGGCCATTGTGCCAGCGTGTGCGCTGAAAGGTCTGGCGCAGATCAACCCCGGCGCGGGTAATGGCTTCTTCGTGGACGAAGTATGGCTGGCCCTTCGCCAGACCCTCGCGGAGTAATGCGGTGCGTGGGCGGATCTTTTCGAGGCGGTTCGGGTCGCGCGCGATTACGCGCGGCAACGCGGCGCACTGGAGCCGGATCGCGCGATTACTGCCCGGTACATAAAGGCATGAGCAGCAGCGCCGTATATGGTGACGGCGCCGCTCGACATTCTCCATCTATGCCGCCCGCGCAACGCAGGTAAAGGCGTCTGTCAGACGAGCACGCAATCCTATCAGTCTTGACCCTGTCATAGATATCGTGACTTCAGTTGAATCAATGAAACGTTTGTGCTATACTGCATTGGAACTTTGACCCTACCATCAGAAATTGTGACGCTCGCTGTTACAAAAGTATGGCGTGCTGTCATCGTACCCACAGGGGGGTGATCCTATGGACGCTGAGACATCGAATCAGAAGATAGACGCTCCTCATCCTGAAGCGGCATGGATGCTGCGGCCTGACGAGGTGACCGTCCACCTGATTGCAAGCGGTTTGATCACGCTGACACAGCCGGCTCAGGAGCGCGTCGCTCTGGCTCTGCCGTACCCGCCGCCGCTGCAGCGCGGACTGAATCGGCTCGTCCTGGCGTGCCTGCGCCGCAAACGCCCGCCTCCTCAGAGTGTGATGGATCTGCTTGATTGGTGTCGGCGCCCGCTTATCAGTTGGGGGCTCGACCTCCCTGACGGGAGCGTAGCCGACGACGAGCGTCTGCTCGACGACGACCAGATTCCTACTGCAACCTGTGAGGCGTGGGCGCGCAGCGGGGGAGACATCGAAGCGGAACTCAGCGAAGAACGGTTGCTGCTCAATGTCATCAGCACGTGCAGAAACACGCACAATCCCCAGGCGTATACGGCATTCCGCCGGATGCTCATCGAGCGCCCGGCGCTTACCGCCTTTGAGTTCCAAATGGCGCTCAACGAACCGCACCTTGACATTCTCATCGAGCATCTGCGCGCAGCGTATGAACCGGCGCCGCGCTCAGCAGCGCACAACGGTCAATGGGCGACGTGCGCGATCTGCGGCAACCTGCTATTGCGTAGTCGGCGTCATCAACTCATCTGTCAGAATGAACAGTGCCGGGCGCAGGGTCACATGAAGCCAGCGCGTGTTTTGCCGCTGCGCGATGAGATTGTCTGGCTGCGTCGCGATCTCCGCCGGTACATTGCCGCGCCTGGCCGCGCTGAACTTCGGCTTGCCACAAACCTCGAAGCCCTTGGGCTACAGATAGAATTATGGCCTGACTTCGATCGCTACGATATTCGCGTCACCTTTCCCAATCAAACCGTCTGGGCGGTTGACGTCAAGGATTGGAGCAATCCATTTCTGCTGGCCCGGAGTGTGAACAACAAGCCGTTCCCGAATGACCCGCCATGGGATCGGGCCTTCTTCGTCTTTCCCGACGCGCGCCGCGCACAACGGCCTGACTATGTGCGCGCATTCCGCAACGCCTCTCGCGCGCTTTCGGATCGCGTGGAGGCGTGTTTTGAAAGCGATCTGCTGCGACGCGCGAAAGAGCAGCTCGAAGGAGGCGACCATGCGTGACCTGCGTGCCTGGGCGCAACCTCTCGTTCATGAACTGCGCAGACACTGGCCAAGAGACGCCGCCCTCCAGCCATACGAGTGTTGCTCAATTGAGCTTGGACTGCATGTGATGCAGCGTCTGGCGCCGACCATGCCGGCACATGCGCTCTGGGCGCTGCTCATGGGCTATTCCTTTCCCGGCATGCCGACAAGCGCCGAGGATCAGCGCGCGCTGCATGTCGCTCGCCTTCTGCTTCCGTTCTTTCGCGGACCATTTCCATGGAAACGAGCGCTTGAGCGCTATCGCCAGATTCCTGAACACCTCCGCGGATACGATGTCGATGCCGATGGAAACGCCTGTCAGAAACGTTTTCCGACCATCGCAAGCAAGCGACAAGACGTGTATGCTGCGACGTTAGCCAAGTCGCCGCCCTATCGTCGTGATCAACGCCAACCGGCGCCAGCCGGACGCTCCTTCTACCGGGACGCCGTGTACTGGCGCGATGTGCAACTGACGGAAGACATGATCCTCCCTCCGCCGCCGGAGCATCCCTTAGACGAGTCGCACCAGCGCGAGCCGATCACGGTCACGTGGGACGATCTGATCGCCACGGCGCGCTGGATGGACGGCGAGTCAACCGCTCGCGGACTGAAAGCCGGGCAATAGGAACGACGCATCGAACGCGTGCGGCTCGAACTGGTCAACGAATCGGACGGAACGCTCACGCCATCTCGTTCGCTCACGCTCGACGGCATGGTTCACCTCATCGGCATGGTCAGTTCGGGCAAATCAACCCTGATGGATGTGCTGGCGGTATGGATGGCACGGAACAATCGACGCACAACCATCATTGTCGGCGATGTGATCAGTTTGCTTGAGCGCGCCGACCGTTTTGCCCGCCTCAGACTGCCGGTTGCGCCGATCCTGGGCGCGTCGAACCGCGAACGGCATCTTCAGCGCCTCCACCGCGTGCTCGCCGCCGCGCAGCCTGACGAGACGCTTGCGCATGATCATTACGGGTTCACGTGGCTCAGCACCGCCTGTCCGCTTGACGGGCTGCGCGATCAACCGGATCCGCTTGCGCTCGATCACTACCCATGCCAGAGCCTGTACAGCGGCGGAGATGATCATCACGCGCCGCTTGAAACACGCAGCGCGTTGACGTGCCCGCTCTACAGCGGCTGTCCATTCCATCAAGCCCAGCGCGACGCGGTCAACGCCCTGATCTGGATTGCCACACCGGCAAGTTTCATCTACTGGGCCATCGATCCACAGATTAATCGCGAGCGTATGCGCTTCGCCGAACTGGCGGCGCGGCGCAGCGATCTTGTTATCATCGATGAAGCCGATCGCGTGCAGGTGCAACTCGATATGATCTTTAGCCCGAACCAGACTCTGGTTGGGCGAGGGAACGACGCCTGGCTCAGTCAGCTCTGGCAGCATGTGGCGCCGGTCTTGAATGCCGAAGGGCGCGGACAGCTCCGCGATGAGGCGGTGAGTACTGGGTTCAGGCGCACGAAACAGCTCAGACCGTCACCAACAAGGTATATGCCCTGCTGTTGCGCGAACCCGCCCTCCGCACCTGGGTTGGTCGAGAAGACTACTTCACGGATTGGTTGCTCCTCGATCGGATCGCGCTGAAGCTGAGCGGCGCCGCTGCGCATGATCGACAAGGAAACCTTGAGTATCAACGCCTGATGCGCCTGTTTGAAGACTATCTTGAGGATCCGCTCGGCGAGCGGCGCGATCATCCCCTGGCCAGGATGGCGCTCCAGACGATTGCCCACACCGATGATAAACGGCTGCGAGATGAGATTGGGAAATGGATCGATGAACAGAGCGCATGCCAGATCGAGCCGGATCAACGCGCGAATCTGATCGTTCACGTGGAGTTTGCGCTGCTGGTTGCTGTGTTGCAAGATCGTATCGCCATGCTCCTCCGGTTGTGGAAGCAGGTCGACACCCAGTTGCAGCTCGAAGGCCGCAGTTCGATGCTCTTCCATCGACCGCCTGATGACTATCTCGGCGTCATTCCCGTAGCGCCAATGGGGAATGTCCTGGCGTTTCAGTATGTGATGTCGGCAAGCGACCCTGAAGAACCGGGTGATCTGCGGTTCTTTCGGTGTATGGGGGTCGGTCGTTGGCTTATGCTGCACTTGCCATTCGTGTTTGCCGGTGACGGCTCTATTGGACCTCACACGCTCTTGCTTTCCGGCACAAGTTGGGCGATTGGTTCAGCCAGTTACCATGTGCAGGCGCGGGTGAACGGCATTCTCCGGGCGCCAGACAATGAAGTAAAGGCGATTGAGCAGAGCGTTTTCACGTTCCAGCCCCTCTATGACGCAGAGTATCGTCCGATCAAGATCTCAGGCGCATCGCCCGACCACCGCCCAAAAGCCCTCAGATCGCTCCTGCACGAACTGGCCAGACTGGGCCACCTCAATCGCGTCAGCCTGCTGGAGCAGACACGCGATCGACTTCCACCGGGACGACAAAAGATCTTATTGCTCGTCGGCAGTTATGAAGAAGCGCGCACTGCTGCAGAGTACGTGCGTGAACTACGACCCGAATGGAACGATCAGGTCATCCATCTTGTGCCTGATGACGATGAATTCGAAAGCCAGTGGTCAACCGGATCAACCGGGCGCGGGCTGCAACGCGGGCTGGTCGCGCAATTTGGCATTGGCGGCGCATGGATTCTGATCGCCCCGCTGCTGGCTGTTGAGCGCGGGCATAATATTCTGAACGAACGCGATGAGGCGGCCATCGGCGCCGCCTACTTTCTCGTTCGTCCCCATCCACGACCGGATGATATCGCCTACGCAATTCATGCAATCAACCGGTGGGCGCTTGATCATCATGCAAACCTGGAATGGTACGCTCAGCGCCTGAAAACGCACCAGCCATCGCTCGAACAGATCGCCGAAACCTTTCGCGCCTCAGCCTACGCGCAATGGCGACGCCTGCTTCAGCTGTCGATGGTCTACAGTGCGCTTGAGCCGCAAGAACGGCACGCATTCACGTGGACGCAGCTGGTCACCATCTGGCAGGTGATTGGTCGTCTCGTGCGCGGCGGCAGTCCGGCGCAGGTGTTCTTTTGCGATGCAGCCTTCGCGCCGCGCACAGTTGAGGGATCGATGGATGCACCTGACTCCAGTCTGCTGGCTAGCATGCGATCCGTCTTGCGCCCCTACTTCTCGCCGGATGATCGTTCCGTGTCAGCAACTGATCGATCACTGGTGCAGGCGTTGTATGGCCCGTTGTACACTGCGCTTGAAAAGATGGGAGGAGTCGCCGATGCCTCACTATCGTGAAATCCAACCACTCGCATTCCGGCTCCCAGACGCCGGGAACCCTTTGCAGGCGACGGTGTGGACGTTATCCTTTCCTGATCGATGGAAAGGCGCGCTCCACGAATTGCAATCGAAGCAGAGCGGACGGAAACCTGCGGAGTCGCGCCTCAAGATCAGCACCCTGAATAAGGCGCTCCGCGCGCTCGCGCCCGTCCTGATCTCGATAGCACCCAATGCTGACAAACACAATGCACCGTTGTGGCTGATCGCTCAGCAACCGATCGATGTGCAGGCGCTCCATCTCATTGTGACCGCATGGGTGCGCGGAGAGTACGCTGGCGTCGATACGCCTGCGCTTCGCCATACGCTCGCATCGCTCCGTGCCGACGATCTGCAATGGCGCAAGCAGACCTTTGATATCGGCAGTTGGAGCACATCCAAAAACGGCGCCGCTACGCCGAAACAGGACGAGAGCTTTGTGCTGCTGCCAGACCTTCTTGCCGCCCAGATCTGCCGTCATGATGTCTCCTTCGACCTCGACGCAGAGCGTCTCCAGTTTCGGCGAGCGCCGCTGAGACCAGGCGACAAGGGCGCAGAACTCGTCTCGTGGCCGCCGCGACAATCCCTCAAAGAGAGACAACCATGGTACTATTCCGTCGTTATCACCTTGACGGTACAAACCGTACCGTTCCAACCATTTCCGGTCATCCACTGTGATCTCGGCTTGCGACGGTGGGTCAACCAGCCGGTCAAGCATCTGCCCGCAGGAGAGGAGACAAGCGTCTTCTTACTCACCAGTGTGCCCTGGATTGAGGGGATGCCGCTCTCAACCAGTTTTCAGGCAGCGCCTATCCGGTGGGAGCGTTCCTCCACAAACCAGAGCGCAGGCGCCTACGTTTGGGGTAGCAATCTGGCGCCGATCCTCAACCAACTGGTTCCAAAAGGGCGTTCTTTTCCCGATCCGGGAACTATCTGCGCCGACCCTGTCAGTGCGCTTAACCTTCAAGGCGAATCGCACGCAGCCCTCGTCTATCGCAATGGCATGCGGCCCGAACATGCCATTGACCCCGGTATTATGACGGAGATGCGCCGAACCTTATTTGGGCAAATTGCAGACGAATTAAAAGCATTCGTCACCGTTGTCAAGCCCTTGCCGAAATGTTACCCAACGAGCAAGTTCCGCATTGCGATCAACCAAAATCCCTTTGCTGAGAACGCCGGAAAGGTTGAAGAGAGGCGCGCAGCGATTGCTCAGAGCATCGGCGATGCATTGCCGATTGAGATCTACTATCAGACGAACGATGTGCGTAATGCGCTCATTAAGGCGATCGAAGAACTGCTTGGCGTAACGATTGGCGGCTCCTTCCCGATCACTATCAAAACTTCAGAGCTGCGCATCACGGTGGATACACGCCAACTCGGCAACTTGGGCGCGCCGCTCGACATTCCTCCTTCTGGCGGCGGATTCCGCGATCGTCTCCAGGCCGCGATCCGCGCCCGTATGGATGACATTTCCAACCAGATCCCGCAAACAACCGGGCCGGTTGCAGCATTCATTGAATTGCAAGGAAAGGACGATTTTCGAGGCGCTGAGGATCCCAAACACGCGCTTCGTATCGGATACGCGCAGCGGAATCGCCTCACCCAATTTATCACAGTCGGCGGCGATGAGCGCCTCGAGTATCGCGCGAAAAATGGCGTTCTTGACATGGTTCGTCAACTCGGCGTCGGCTTTCGCTTGCCGCAGCCCCAATCCCTTGGCCTGGAACGATTGAGGCTGGCCGGTCTCTGGCTGGTCCATCGCCAGCGTGTAAGCAGTCCAGGGCGCGTCCAGCAGGCGCTTCCTGTGTTTGTCTCTATTGATCGGAGAATCAACAGATCAACGTCTACGCACCAGGTTTGTCAAAGTGGCTGTCGTATTCACACGCGCTGCTGGAACTGTCAAAGGCGGCAGTGAACGGAACACTGCGCCAATTTCAGCGCCCGCGCGATGCGATCAACTTCATCCAATCCACGATCCGACGTGAGTTCAGCGGAACAGAGGATACGTTGTTGTTTGTTCATGCCCAAAATGCTCGTCGCGCATGGTCGTGGCTGGCTAACAGTCGCATAACCATTGACAGCATCGCCTTCGGCGAGGAGCCGCCGCAACTCATCAGCCTTTGGCGCGGGCTGCGCATCATTCGGGTGCGTGACAGCAACGACCACGAAACGCCGGAGTGGTATGCCCGGAGTGGAGCGAAGACGGGGTTTATGAAAGGAGTATCAACGATCAATGATCGCGTCTTTGCCAGCACCTATGGCAAACCGGTGCAGTTTCGACAAGCGCGGCACGGCGGCGGGCTTGACGAATTGGCGTGGAACCCCGCCATCGTCGAGCTCACCGTGGCGGCGCTGCAACCCGGCGATGATCCGCAGGCCTGGGCGGCATACGCCCACGAGTTACGGCAAGCGCTCAGTCACTACGACAGTGCAACCGTACTGCCGCTTCCGTTGCATCTAGCTGAGTTGGTGTCAGAATATGCGATTGCACTTGATCCGCTCGACGAAACTGATGATGAAGAGTAACAGTGTCTCAGAGCAAGTATGCGTCGCGGGCTGATGGTCAGAAGTGTTGCAAGAAGCGCATACGTAGATCTGCCCTGGGATCAGCGGGCTTGCGGTCAGGTCGAGTGTGACCAGCGCAAGATGCAGTTTCGCACCGATCCGGATGGACGCAGCCGTCGCCCTGTGGCTCGCCGATGTATTGCCGAAGAAGACGCCGGAACTGCCGGCGTTGGTTATACCGGTCCAGATGCCAGGTTCTACCATGCGCGCAGCGGAAAGGGCGACCCAGACCGCCACCAGCGTGGGGTCAACACGGCGCACAATCGGCCCGGACAGAATGAGCGGCAGGTTGTTGAAATCCGGCATGGCGCACCCGCTCCCTGGACAACGGCTGGCTGATCGCCGGGGATCCGGCGGCGCCAGCCTGGCAGATCGCCTCGCGGACCCGAAGACGCAGGAGCAGAGTGCAACGAATAAGGACGAAGAAGGAATGCCGGCTCTTTCAGAAACTGACGTATCTGCTGCGGAGTTCCGGCAGTTCAGGATGCGATGTCAAAGGAACATGATGAACGTACAATGCACCGTGCAATCACCACACATCATATCACTTGTGTCAAGGCGAAAGCAGCAGAGGCGCCGGGCGAGCGCAGTCATGCATTGACAGGAAACGACGCAGCGGCTGCCAGCGATTGAAGCGGTCGGCGCCATACACTTGCTGGGCAGCGGGGGATAGAGGAGAAATGAACGGGCTGGCTCACGCGACAACTGCCTGATCTTCGTTCAGGAGAAGCCCTTCCTGAAATGATTATACCCTGATTGGACTGTTTATCAGGAGGACTTACCCGATGTACGTTCGGTCGGGATGAGCTTAATCAATCCGAGCAGGGCAGTATTGACAGCTTCAGCATCGGGAAAGTAGGCACGAACATCCGGGTCGAGCATCACGGCTCCCTCCGGCAGGGTGTAATCACGTTCTTCCGTTGTTCCGTCGATCTTATGAACGATAATCTTATAGCCGCGCTGGTACGCCCGATAGTGCTTGCCGCGAACACCGCCGGAAAAATCATACTCTGGCAGCATATCGTCTGTTTCATCTGGTTGAGATCGAACCTCTCAGGTTTTCTTCTCGAGCACGAACAGCAACTGCCCTTCTTTGACGACGTCGTTCAGTTTGATGCAGACCTCGACGATACGGCCGCTGAAGGGAGCGAGAATGGCGTTCTCCATCTTCATCGCCTCAAGGTTCGCTACCTCCTCGCCTTTGTGAACGACATCGCCAACCTGGATCGGGCCGCGCTGCGGGTTGCCGATCCGCCATACGTTGCCGTTGATCGGGGCGCCAATCTCATTGGGACCCTTTGCCATCCGTATCTCCGCCTTCTTTGCCCGCGGCGTCGCAACGGGATAGACCCGGGTCACATTGTTGACTTTCAGCACCACGTGGATGACGCCTTCGTGTTCGGCGCCGACCGATACCAGTTCAATACAGTATGGCTTGCCGTCGAGCTCGAAATCAACTTTATCGCCGCTGCGCCGCAAGCCGTTGCGCCAGACATCGGTCGGCAGCACCAGGGGCGCCATGCCGTAGCGCTCGCGGAACTCGATGAAACTGAGGGCATCCTTGGGGTGCATCAGATAGAGGATGAACTCCTCCTCCGTCGGCTCGCGCCCGATCGCCTCGCTCAATGTCTGGCGGAGCTTGTCGAGGTTGTCGTCCTTGAGCGTGTCGAGCGGGGAAAGGTCGGTGCGCGCCTGAATCTTCTCCTGCCACTCGTCGCCGAAGGCGCTCTGGTAAACCCAATCGGCTGGCCAGCCGACCGGCAGCCTGCCATAGCCTCCCACCAGCAGGTTCTTGAAATCACCGGATGCGTTGCGGAAGAGTTGGAGCAACTCCTCGCGCTCCTCATCGCTCATAGCCGACATATCCTGCCCCTGCTCCTCGACGAACTTGCTGAGCAGCGCGATGAGCCGCCGGACGCCGCCCTCGCCATGCTCCTTCGCGTAGCGGTTGACGATCCCGCTGCAGGTCACCCAGGTGATCTGCGAGCCTGGAGTGACGTCGAAGTAGCGCACAATCTGGTTATAGAGAGACATGACACGCAGGATCGCCGGCATGAGATGCAGGAAGCCCCCCTTCTCGGCCTGCTCAAACGAGCTCGGGAAGGCGCCGCCGGGCATACGGTGTTTGGTGACGCCGTGATCGTACCCCTTGAACGGCGACTCGGCCCACTCATAGTGCCCGATCCACTCGCGCACCTGCTGGTTGGCCTGCTCGGCAACCGGCCGGTTGAGATGCACGTGGATGCCGCCCTCCTCGAAGTAGGCCTGCACCCCGAGGATGGGCGGGTGGCCGTAGAACCGCACCAGGGCGTCTTCCTGGACATCGACGATCTTGGCGCCAGCCTGGGCGGCGGCGAACAGCGCCGGAACGGCCAGCCCGTCGGTGACATGGCGGTGGTAGTGAATCAGCAAATCGGGGTAGTGATCCTTGATCGTCGTCACCAACTGGCCGATGCGCACCGGGTTGCCGACGCCAGCCATATCCTTGATGCAGAGAATGATCTCATCAACGCCGCCGGCAAGGGCGACAATCTCGCGCACCACGCCCAGGTAGTACGCATCGGTGGCCCAGTCGGCCACGGTAAACGAGATCGCTGGCTCAAACAGGCGCCCGCGCTTCATCACCACTTCAGCCACCGCGCGCATATTGCGCACATCGTTGAGGAACGAAAAACAGCGCCAGACATCGATATCCACCTGTGAAACGGCATACTCGATGACATTCCTGGGGTATGGCCGGTAGCCCCACAGGTTCGTCTCACGAACCAGGGTCTGGAGCAGGACATTGGGCATCAACTGGCGCAGGATCCGAATCTCCTCGAACGGACTCTCGCGGCGGTTCATGATCCCGACATGCCAGCGAGCTCCGCCGTGACACTCGGCGCTGAAAAGGCCCATCCGGTTGTACATCGGGGCCAGAGTCTTCAGATCGTAGATCCGGTGGCGGTTCTTGAAGTCGGACTGCCCGGAGTCGCGCATGCTCACCGACGTCAGGCAGACACCCCGCAGGTTGCGCACGGCCTGAACAATCTCGCGCGCAGTCATACCCGGTCGAACGAACACGTAATCTTCCTGAACGCTGGCGAGTTGGGACGCATTCCTGGTTTCCATGGTTCACCTCACATCCAACTCTGCGGACCCAGGGCGGAGATCTCGGCCACGTACTGGGCGACCCGGAGCATTTCGTCCTCGCTGGTACGCTCACGGAAGCCAGAGACGAGCTCTGGCAGGTGCTGCTCGATGAACTTGGTTGAAAAGTCGCCGGCGATGAACTTGGGGTGCCTGATGATACTCAGCAGCAGGGGCGCGAGGGTCTTGATCCCCTCAATGCGCAGGTCGCCGGTGAGCGCCCGATCCATCACCCGCAGCGCGTCGGCCCGGTCGGCGCCCGAAGTCATCAGGAGCATGAAGAGCGAGTCGTAGTAGGGCGGAATATCCTCACCCTCGGCGGCGCCGAGCAGGACGCGCACGTTGGGACCGAGGGGGGTGCGCAGACGGGTAATTTTGCCGAACGAAGGACCGAAGGTCTTGGGATCCTCAGCATTCAGGCGCACCTCAAGGGCGCAGCGGTTGGGGACGACATCGAGTTGCTTGATCGGCAGGGGCTTACCCTCGGCAACGTCCAGCATAATGCTGACGATGTCCAGACCGGTGATGAGTTCGGTGATGCCGTGCTCAACCTGGAGTCGCGTGTTGACCTCGAGGAAGTAGAAACTCTGGGTAGCGGGGTCGAAGATAAACTCAACGGTGCCGGCCGAGGTATAGCCAATCCGACGCATCAGGCGCGCCGCGGTAACGCAGATTTCCTGTCGCAGGTCATTCTCAAGAGTCGAGGGCGCTTCCTCGATAATCTTCTGGTTGCGCCGCTGGAGCGTACACTCGCGCTCGAAAAGATGGACGACGTGACGGTATTCGTCGGCCACCACCTGCACCTCGATATGCCGGCCATGCTCGATATACTTCTCAACAAGGACGGTATCGTTGCCAAAGGATTTCTTTGCTTCGGAACGGGCCTGAGCAAGCGCGCCGGGGATCTGATCCGGCGTATCGACTCTGACCATCCCCTTGCCGCCGCCGCCAGCCGCCGCCTTGATCATAATCGGAAAGGCGATATCCTGGTCGCGCATCCATTCAGTTATCTGCTCAGGGCGGGTGACGTTCTCTATGCCAGGGATAGTCGGCACATTCGAGCGCCGGGCAATCTCCTTGGCCTGAATCTTGTCGCCCATCATGCGGATGACCTCCGGCCTGGGACCAATCCAGATCAGACCGGCGTCAATGACCTTCTGGGCGAAGTCGGCATTCTCCGCCAGAAACCCCCAGCCAGGATGGATAGCGTTCGAGCCGCTGGCCAGCGCAGCCTCGATGATCCGATCCCCGTTCAGATACGAATTAGCCGGCGGCGCATCGCCAATATGAATGGCGGTGTCGGCCATAAAGACGTGGTACGCCAGACGATCAGGCGTGCTGTACACCGCGGTCGTGGGGATCTTCCGGTCACGGCAGGTGTGCATGATCCTCACCGCCGGGACGCCGCGGTTCGCCACAAGCACTTTGTGGATGGTGCGTTGCATACGGATCCTGCCTTCTGCATTCAGTATTGCTCGACCTGGTTCAGACCTATGTTACCGTTGAAGAGAGCGAAGGAGGCGAAACTTCCCCGCAGCCCTGTTCCGCGCGCGGCAGCGTGCGCTCCGGCGCAGCCAGGACGAGTCTACTGCCGCGGGCGGAACAAGAAGGATCGCGGAGAGTGCCGCCCTCCGCACCTCCCCGGACTGTTACTCAATGTGGAGCCAGACAACGCACCGCCGCGTAAGTCCCGTTACCTGAGAGGCCGCGCAGCGAAATCGCGTCTTATGTTAAGAATTTGCTTGCAAGTATAGCATAGAAGTGCCGGGCGTAGTTCAGTGCCAGATTCGCGCCGGT
>JANWXL010000507.1 GCA_025055265.1 Roseiflexus sp. | reverse complement strand
GCGCGGCAGCGGCGCATGGGCGCGCCAGCGGCGCATGGGCGCGCCAGCGGCGCGCCCCTACGACTCGACCTCAACAGGTTCGCTTTCACTGGCGGCTGCCATGCGCGCGGCGCGCTCACGCAATCGCAGACCGCCGCCAATCGCCCCGGCTGCCGCCAGCGCCAGCAACCAGGCAGGCAACGACTCGCCGCCGGTGCGCGGCAGGGCTGCTGGCGTTTCGACCGGCGCAGGCGCTGGCGCCGCCACGCCAGGCAGCGTACCATCCTGCACAATGCGCCCTTCGACCTGCGGGCTGACCGGCGAGCGCGCCTGCAGGTACTCCACCAGCACATCAGCGTCAAGGAACCCGGTATCCACCCGATTCGTCCCTCGCTGCAGCACACTGTAGCCGTCGCCGCCGCCAGCGATGAAGTTGTTCACCACCACGCGATAGGTGGCGTTGGGATCGATCGCAACGAAGCCGCCCCGACCATCGGAGACCTGGATTCCGGTGATACGGCTCCCGGCAGGCGCCGAGGGGGTCCAGCTATAACGCATGCCGCCGACCTGCGGGAAGCGTCCAGCAGTCTGTTCCACCTGGCTGACGCCATTTTCCAGCGCCTCCTTGACCTGTGCGCCGGTGAGGGTCAGCAGCACGAGCGTATTGCCGAAGGGCATCACTTCGAGCACCTGACCAAGCGTGATTCGACCGGCGGGAATGCTTGTGCGGATGCCGCCGCCGTTCATGATCGCCAGTTGCGCACCGGCTGGCGCCGTCTTTGCCAGCATCGAGTCAGCAATCAGGTTCCCCAGGTTCGTTTCCTTCGAGCGCACATCGGCGCGCGCGCCATTCAGCGCGACGCGCGTCTCACCAACCGGTGTCGCGCGCAGTTGATCCAGCGGACCTCTGAAGGTTCTGATCCGGTTCTCAAACCCGCCATCCGGCTCGATGGATGGCAACACTTCGGTGGGGCGCCCTGCAACAACGCGTGTAATGTCGCCGTTAGCGTCGAAGCCAATCGTCAGATCGCCGAGCCAGCGCCCCCATTCCCAGTCGTGTGCTACGATCACTGGCTTGCGCGAGGGCGAGGCAACGACTTCGGGATAAGGGCGATCAGGGGAGGGCGGGTTGACCATCGGACCCATGGGGGTATGGCTGTGACCGCCAATGATGACCGACAAACCGTCCACGCGACGTGCCAGTTCACGATCCGCCTGGATGCCAACGTGGGTCAACGCAATAATCTTATTCACTCCATCGCGGCGCAGCGACTCGACTCCCAGACGCACGGCATCGATATAGTTCGTGAACCGCACGCCAGGACCGGGGTTGCTGAGCACCGGCGTGTCTTCGGTCGTGACGCCGATAATCCCGATTGGTTGCCCGCCGACCCAAATGACGACCCACGGCTTGATCAACCCGAACAGGGGCGACGAGCGATCCACCTGAATGTTGGCGCTGAGCAGCGGGAAGGTCGCGCCGCGTGCAAAATCCACCAGCGGACCCTGCCCAATGTCGAACTCGTGGTTGCCGATTGCCATGGCATCGTATTTGAGCACGTTGTAGAACTCCAGGTCTGCCAGTCCGCGGTACTGGTTAAAGTAGAGCGTACCCTGGAACACGTCGCCAGCGTCGAGCAGCAACTGGTTGCCGCCCTCCCTCCGAATGGCGTCGATCAGCGTTTTGCGCCGCGAGACGCCGCCGTGGACGGGGTTGGCGCCGCTGAACACCGGCTCGATGCGCGCGTGGTGGTCATTCGTGTGGATGATGCGCAGGGTGTAGACTTCTGGACCGGCGCCGTGCACTGTCAGCGCCGTCGCCAGATAGGCGATTGTTCCCGATCCGACCGCCATCGTCTTCACGAACGTGCGCCGCGAGATCGTGGGGAAAGACATATCCTTTCTCCTCTGGCTCTTCTCACATAAACCTGGCAGCAGAAAGAATGGAGCGGGAGTACTATACCACATTCTGAAAGGGGGATATACAGAGGAATCAAAAAGGCTCACTCGTGTGAGCCTTTTTGCCGCCGTACCTGGCGGGCCCGACGGGATTCGAACCCGCGATCTCCACCTTGACAGGGTGGCATCTTAACCGCTAGACTACGGGCCCATACGATTTTGGTGACCCCAGCGGGATTCGAACCCGCGATCTCCACCTTGAGAGGGTGGCGTCCTAGGCCGCTAGACGATGGGGCCTTATCTCTCTGTCGGCCCGAACTCCTCGCGGCCCCGACGCTGGTATTATAGCAGCATTCGCCGGACAATGCAAGTTGACATGGGTGTGCTGAGGGCATATACTGCCTGCAGCGTCAAAGCCCTTTTGAGAGCGAGCCGACTGGAGATGCCAACGCGCATTGCAGAAGTGATCGAAGCGACCAGCACGCAATTCACGGCGGGCGCCTATGAACTGCTGAAGGCGCCGCCGTTCGGCGCCCTGGTGCGCGCTCAGGCGCGCGAGGACTCGATGGCGATCTACGGTCTGGTGTACGACATCCGCACCGGCAGCCGCGACATCGGCGCGCGCGCAGTGGTGCGGGGGCGGACATATGCCGGACGCGAAGTGTATGACGCCGACATCTACCACGAACATCCCGACCTGGCGGAAGTGTTGCAGACCGAGTTTTCTGCCGTCATCGTCGGGTTTGCGGAGCGCGGCGAGATTCGCCAGTTTCTGCCGCCGCAACCGCCGCCGGTGCACTACAGCGTCTACGAGTGCGATGCTGACGAGGTGGCGCGGTTCAATCAGGCGACCGATTATTTCCGAACTGTGCTGTTTATGCCGCATATCCCAGGCGACGAGGCGCTGGCTGCGGCGCTGCGTCTGGCAGCCCGCGCTTCTGGCGATGAGCGCGCATTCCTGGTGCGCGCCGGGCGGGAGATTGCTGCGCTTCTCAATGATGACTACGACCGCCTGACAGCGATCCTGCGCCGGCTTCGTCCCTGACAGCGCCCCATACAAATGGAACACGGATGCGGACGGATTAAGACGGATTCGCGCGGATCAGAGCAATTCCCTTGATCACAAGGTGATGATCCCCTGGCGCGCGCCGCGATTGACCGCTTCGGTGCGGCTCGAGACGCCGAGTTTGGCGAAGATGGACGATAGGTGAAACTTGACGGTGTGTTCGCTGATCTGGAGTTTCTGGGCGATCTGCTTGTTCGACAGCCCCTGACTCACCAGTTCGAGCACATCGCGTTCGCGTGCTGTCAGCGGTTCGCCAGCGGGTTCTTCGACCGGCGTGGGAAGGTTCAGGCGCGCCGCCAGTTCCGGCGCCAGCACGATGAGCCCCTGTGCAACGGCATGGAGCGCCGCCGCCAGTTCTGCTGCGCCGACATCGTGCGTCAGAATACCCCACGCGGTCAACGGCAGGCGGCGCAACACGTCCGCCTGCCGTGCGTCGTCGGTCAGGAGCAGCGCCGCGTAGCGCGGCTCTTCCCCCAGTACCTGATCGGCATCGGTCAGCACGCTCTCATCCGCCGCAAGGATGACATCGGTGGCAGCAGGAATGCCTGCCGGATCGGCGAGCGACCCGATGGCGCCGATGATCTCAACGTTCGCTTCGGCAAGCAGCGCGCGCAATCCGGCGCGCAGCGCTGGCGTGGGAGCGACGATTAGTACGTGCGTCATTGTTCCTTCAGGGCGCTGCGGGCTGAAGCCCTGGCTGAGATCGTGAAAGCCCCTTCGGGGCTTCTACGTCCTGAGCGAGGGCTTTAGCCCGCAGCTCAAAGGACGCGCGGCTCGGCAGCACGGGTTTGCCGGATTCATGTCTTAATCCTCATTAGGGACGCATCGATCACGCGAATATCGCCAGCGCGCAGCAAACGGAGGCGCACCGTCGCGCCCGCCGCACGCTGGAGCGCAGCGCGCAGGTCCTCCGGTCGCTCCAGGGACGCTGTGTCGGCGTGGAGCAGAAGATCGCCGACCATCACTCCTGCCTGTTCCGCCGGACTGCCAGGCTCGATGCGAACGACCAGCAGCCCATTGGAGCGCCCATTCAACAATCCCGCAGGCAGGGGCGCTGGCTGCACCCCGACGCCAAGGCGAACGCGCCGCTTCTGCACGCTGTTCAGCCACTGTTCGACGACGTGACTGGCGATAGCCACCGAGAGATCGCCGCCAAAGACCATGGCGTTGATCCCAATGACCCTGCCGCGCGCGTCGAGCAGCGGTCCGCCTGAGTTGCCCGGCGCCAGGCGCACGTCGGAACGGATGAAAGCGATCTGCTGACCGCTGCGCGTCTCTGCTTCACCCAACCCGCTGACAATGCCAGCGGTCACGACCCACGGCTGTCCCCACGGGTGCCCGATCGCAAAGACGAGTTCGCCAACGCGCAATCGCGTCGAGTCGCCAACCGAAATGTGAGGGAGATCGTTTGCGGGAATGTGCAACACCGCCAGGTCGAGGTCCTGGCTGCGCGCCGTCACCGTCACCGGCATATCGCGCCCATCGAGCGTCTGCGCGCGCAATACGCCTCCCGCCCCGGCAACCACGTGATCGTTGGTAAGGACGATGCCGCCGGGCTGCCAGACCACTCCTGTGCCGCTGCCTCTTCCTGCGCCGTGCAGATGCACGACGCTCCGCCGGGCGCGTTCGGCAAGATCGGCGAACCCGGCAGTGATGGGTGAATGATAAAACACCTGGGTCATCATCTATGCACTCTTGCGTTGTCCAATCGTCACCGACAGGGTGACCAGCGTACCGCCGCGAATGACTTCCGCCGGAACCGTCGCACCGACGCGATCGCCGCTCAACACCGCCTGGAGATCGTCGGTGTCGTTCAGCACGACGCCATCGAGACCGACGAGAATATCGCCGATGAGAAGCCCGGCGCGAGATGCAGGGCTATCCGGCTCGACGCGCACGATCAGCAGTCCGTGTTCCTGGTTGCGCCCGGCGCGTTGTCCCGGCGGGATCGTAACCGGCTGGCTGCTGATGCCCAGGAAGCCACGCCGGATATGTCCCTGACGCGCCAGGGTGTGCGCGATGCGCCAGGCGAGCGGCGCCGGAACTGCCAGTGCCATGCCGCCGATCAGCCCGGTGGTGAACAGCCCCAGCACTGCGCCCGTGACATCGATCAGCGCGCCGCCGGAGAAGCCGGGGTAAGGAGTGGCGTCGGTCTGGATCACCTGCTCGATCATGCCGCGTCGGGTGCGCAACGGTCCGCCAACGGCGCTGACGACCCCCAGGCTCGCCATCGGTCCGCCTGGAGAAGGGCGACCGACCGCAAGAACGAACTGACCGACGCGCGCAGGAGCGTCAGCCTGGGCGGCAGTGTCGCCGCCGAGTCCGTTGATGTGCAGAACCGCAAGGTCACTCGTGCGGTCTCGTCCGACCAGGCGCGCCGCCAGAGTGCGCCCGTCGTCGGTCTGAATCGTCAGGTCATCGTCGCGTTCAAGCACATGGTCTGCCGTCAGCACTTCGTCGGTTGCAATGATGATACCGCTCGCTGGCTGGCGTTGCCTGCCGTTGACCATGACGAGGGATCGACGGATGCGCTCAACGGCGTCTGCCATCTGGTTCGAGAGCGCGCTGATCAGGTCAGCGCCGGATGGTGCAGTCATAGGCTTCTCCTTATAGCTGTGCATTGTGCCGTTTTGTTGGAGAGAATCATACAGGCGAACGCGCAACCCGGCATCGCCGGAATGCGCGGGATGCCGCCTGGAAAAATGGGCAGGTGATGCGGGTGAGGTCATGATGTGTCAGGAAACGATGCCTGCGGCTGCCAGCGATTGATGGTTTTTGAAAATTATTCCGCTCTTGTCTCCTGACAATTCGTGCCTGGACCTGGTGATGCTGCGTTATAATGCGGCGATATTGCGGACAAACAGAGGAGACCAGTATGGCGTTCTTCGATCTCTCGTTCGATGAGTTGCAGCAGTATCGTCCTCCGCGCGAGGAGCTGCCCGACTTCGAAGCGTTCTGGCAGGCGACGCTCGACGAGGCGCGCACATATCCGCTCGATGCGCGTTTTGAACCATACGACGCCGGGCTGGCAACGGTTGAGACCTTCGATGTCACCTTTCGCGGCTATGGCGGTCAGCCGATCAAGGGATGGCTTCTGCTGCCGCGCCACCGTTCCGGTCCACTGCCCTGCGTGGTGGAGTACATCGGGTATGGCGGCGGGCGCGGGTTTCCGACTGACTGGTTGCTCTGGAGCGCAGCCGGATATGCGCACCTGGTGATGGACACGCGCGGGCAGGGAAGCGCATGGCTCAAGGGCGACACGCCCGATCCTGAGCCGGAAGGGTCGAACCCGCACCATCCCGGCTTCATGACCCGCGGAATCGCCAGTCCGTTCACCTACTACTATCGCCGGGTCTTTACCGATGCTGTGCGCGCAGTTGAGGCGGCGCGCGCGCATCCGGCGGTCGATGCCGGGCGCGTCGCAGTGACCGGCGCCAGCCAGGGAGGCGGAATTGCGATTGCGGTCGCCGGTCTGGTGCGCGACATTCGGGCGACAATGCCGGATGTGCCGTTCCTCTGCCATTACCGCCGCGCTACCGAGATCAGCGACGCGAATCCATACTTCGAGATTGCGCGCTATTGCAAAGTGCACCGCGACCGGGTCGAGGCGGTGTTCCAGACGTTGAGCTACTTCGATGGGGTCAATTTCGCTGCGCGCGCCCAGGCGCCTGCCCTCTTCTCGGTAGGGTTGATGGACGACGTGTGCCCGCCGTCGACCGTGTACGCCGCCTACAACCATTACGCCGGTCCGAAGCAGATCCGCGTCTACCGTTACAACCAGCACGAAGGCGGCGGCACGTTTCAGAATCAGGAGAAAATCCGGTTTTTGCGCGAAATCATGGCTGCAGGGTGAGGATGATGATTGCACAAAGGCACGAAGGCATAGAGCGGAAAGGTTGAAGGTGCAAAGGCTTCTCCGAGCGAAGCGTGGGGATTGCATGTGGTCCGCTCTGTATCCTCTATGGCTCTGTGGTTAATCTACAGGCTACAGGTGTGAGCGAAAGTCTGAAGGTGGGAAGGTTGCAGGGTGAAGATGATGATCGCACAAAGGCACGAAGGCACAGAGCGGAAGGGTAGAAGGCGAAAGGTGAAGGCGAGCGTTCTAACCCCTAACCACAATACCTTTCAAATAAGGACGACGAGCCATCATCGACAGGGCTAGAACGCGGAGTCTTTGTGCCTTTGCGCCTTTGTGCGAGCTTATTCGAGAGGTATTGCCCCTAACCCTTAATCCCTCACCCTAGTTCTCAGTTCTCAGTTCTCGGTTCTCGGCGCACGGAAACGCCACCGCCTCGCCCTGCACCCGGACAGCGACCCGCGCGCCGGGGACGATGTCGATCCGTGGACCGGTGCGCGCCTGGATGAGCGTCCCGTCGCACATGCGAATGCCGATCAGTTGGTCGTGGCCGAAGAAGACAATCTCTTCGATCAGCCCGCAACCGGCGGCATCGGGGCAGAGATCGAGCGCTTCGGGACGCACCATCACCTCGACCGGTCCGTTGCGCGGGGTGGCGAGCAGGACCTTGCCGAGCACACATTCGGCGCACCGACCGGATGCGTGCGCTGGAACAAAATTTGCCTCGCCGACGAATGTGGCGACGGTGCGGGTCGCCGGGCGCAGGTAGATCTCGTGGGGTGCGCCGATCTGCTCGATAGCGCCATTGCGCATCACTGCGACCAGGTCGGCAATGCTGAACGCCTCTTCCTGGTCGTGCGTGACGAACACGGCAGTTGCGCCCGATTGCCGCAGAATGCGCCGCACTTCTTCGCGCGTCGCCTTACGCAGCACAGCGTCGAGATTTGAGAACGGCTCGTCGAGCAGAATGACCTGCGGATCGGGTGCCAGCGCGCGCGCCAGCGCCACGCGCTGCTGCTGCCCCCCCGACAACTGGTGCGGGTAACGGTCTGCCAGATCGGCGAGCCCGGTCAATGTCAGCAATTCATCCACGCGCGCCGCACGCTCCCGCAAGGAGCGTCCGTTGAGACCAAACGCCACATTCTCGCGCACCGTCAGGTGGGGGAACAGCGCATAATCCTGAAAGACCATTCCCACCCGCCGCCGCTCCGGAGGAACCCACGCGCCACCGCCAGCGACCCGTTCGCCTGCCAGGAAGATCTCGCCAGTGTCGGGCGTTTCGAGACCAGCGATCAGGCGAAGGGTCGTTGTCTTCCCGCACCCGCTCGGTCCAAGCAGCGCGATCAAGGCGCCGCGCGGCGCCTGCAACGATACCTGATCAACCGCAGGCGTATCGCGCTGGAACCACTTACTGACGGATCGTAATTCGATGGCATTGTTTGATACGCTCATGTTACAGATTAGGGTACCCTTATATTCGCACTTTGTCAAGTGAAAATAGATTAAAGGGCGCTGGCATGATATGTCAGGAACCGCCATATCGCTGTGGGCTGAGGCCCTTGCTGAAGACGTGAAAGCTCCTCCAGGGCTGATCCGCACGCCGGACGCTGCGCCAAAAGAAAGCGCGATTGCGAGCGAATTCACGTCATCTCCTCGCGCAGCCGATGGCTCGTAAGCCCGGCGCCTGAAGTCGCGGGCTACAGTTGCGAAGCCCGCCTTCGCGGGCTAGATCCGGCGATGCCAGATTATTTTCTCAAACTCCACAAGCCCTGGCTGAGATTGTGAAAGCCCCTTTGAGGCTTCCACGTCCTGAGCGAGGGCTTCAGCCCGTAGCTCAGAGGGACGCGCGACCTGGCAGCGCAGGCTTACCGAATGTATTCTTAGCCTTCATTAGCCCGCCGCGCTAGACGCCGTCTGACAATAGTTCAGACCCGTCACTAAAACCAAGTTCCGCCAGGGCGCGCCGCGCCTCCGCCGCTTCGTTCCAGGGCATTGGCGTCGTGCCGTAGATGATGCTCCCTTCGTGACCCTTGCCCAGGAGCAGCACGATGTCGCCGGGACGGGCGCGTGCAAAGGCGGCGCGAATGGCGAGAGCGCGATCCGGGATGCAGAGGCAGGTCTCGCCGATGCGCTTGCCAGCGGCTTCTGCGCCAGCCGCAATTTCGGCGATGATCGCCTCGCGGTCCTCAAGTCGCGGGTCTTCGTCGGTCAGCACGATGAGATCACAGAATCGACCGGCGATTTCACCCTGCAACGGACGTTTGGCGCGGTCGCGTTCTCCGGCGCTGCCGAACACCGCGATAAGCTGCCCGTCGGTCAGGGGACGCACGATGCGCATCAATTTCTCGAATGATCCGGGGGTGTGCGCATAATCGACCAGCACGGTAAACGGCTGCCCTGCCTCGATCCGCTCCATCCGTCCGCGCACGCCGGGCACACGTTCGAGCGCCGCAAGGCACGCATCGAGCGGTACGCCTTCGGCGCACGCAACGGTCAGCGCCGCCAGCGCATTCCAGACGTTGAAATCGCCGGTGAGCCGCAGGCGCGCGTCGGCTGCGCCCCATGGGGTTGTCGCTCGAAAACGCAACCCGTCACGGGTCGAACGGACATCTTCCGCACGCACATCGGCGTCTGCGTGGACGGCATAGGTCAATCGTTCGGCATAGGATGGAGCGGCGTCGAGGAACATGCGATGATGCGGATCATCGGCGTTCACCACGGCAATCTTGCGCTGTTTATGGGGTGCGTTGGCATCGCGGAATTCCGCCAGCATCTCAAACAGGCGCGCCTTATCGCGGCGGTACTGCTCAACGGTGCCGTGAAAATCCAGATGCTCCTGAGTCACATTCGTCAGCACTGCAACATCGAAGGCGCAGCCAGCCAGCCGGTCCCAGCGTGCCGAGAGCGCGTGCGATGTCGCCTCGACAACAGCATACGTGCATCCGGCATGCACCATATCGCGCAGCAGCGCCTGCACTTCCGGCGCTTCTGGCGTGCTCTGGCGCGAATCGTTCGCCCATATGCGTCCGGCAATTTTGAAATCCACTGTGCCCATCAGCCCGGTCGCCGCGCCGCCTGCCTCGAGCGCCACGCTGGTCAGGAAGGTCGTGGTCGTCTTCCCGTCGGTGCCGGTCACTCCCACGATGCGCATCTGGCGTCCGGGGTAGCCGTAGAACGCCGCCGCGAGCGGCGCGAGCGCAACCCGCGCATTGGTCGTGCGCAGCGCCGGAACCGGGATGCGGTCGTCCCACGCCGGATCTTCGTAGACGACGGCGGCTGCGCCGCGTTCGATGGCCTGCGGAATGTAGAGATGCCCGTCAGTGTGGAAGCCGCGGTAGGCGACAAACAGCGCGCCAGGCGCGACCGCCCGCGAGTCGTAGACGACGGCGGTGATCTGTGGGTTGGCGCGCGGCAGATGCGCCGGATCACTGATGGTTCTCAAAAGGTCGTGCAGCTGCATATTCCGCTCTCCACCCACCTGCCCCCTTTGAGTTTTCCGGGCGCGAAGGGTATTTTCTGCGTCCTGACGCCTTTCTTGCCCTCATCTCCCTTATCCGCATACCCGCCCGACGCCTAAAGTCGCGGGCTACGGTTGCGAAGCCCGCCTGCGCGGGCTGGATGAGGCTATAGTGGATTAATTTCTCAAAGACCATCAGCCTGCAGCGCCCAGGAATGCCGGACTATTTTCTTGATCCTCATCAGTCCGCAGCGCCCCGGCAATACCGGATTACTTTCCCAAATGGTATACCTGAATGAATGCCCCATCTTTCTGCGTCGCGGACGCTCTCTTGCGCGCGGCAGTATAGAGGGGATGGGCGAGACTGTCAACGCGGCGATGAATCTTTTTCGTGCGCTTAATACAATGTTTACACAGACATCACCGAACCTTGATGTTTTCCGCCTATGCTCTACTGGCGCGCTGTATGCCAGCACTTTACCTGTGGTGCGTTATCAGGGGGCGATGCCTGCCTGATGATGCGCCAGGGCTCCGCCATACAGCGCATGTTGCAGATGTCCTCTGAAATTGCAAGGAGAGAAGAGAGTGAGCACGGAAACCAGAGACTGGCGCCGATCGCGCCGGGCTTTTCTGCGTGTAGCAGTCGGCGCCGGCGCAGGCGCCATTCTTGCCGCCTGCGGTCAGGCCGCCACGACCGCTCCGACCGCTCCGGCTGCCACGACCGCTCCGGCTGCCGCCACGACCGCGCCTGCCCAGGCAACCGCTCCCGCCCAACTCCCGCCGCCTCCGCCGCCCGGTCCACTGACCGCTAAGGATGCCGGCGGCATGGAGAAACTGATCGAACTGGCGCGCGCGGAGGGGAACCTGTCCACCATCGCCCTGCCGGACGATTGGGCGAACTACGGCGAGATGAAGAAGAAGTTCCTCGAGAAGTATCCCTTCATCAAGCACGAAGACCTCAACCCCGACGCGAGTTCGGCGCAGGAGATCGAGGCGATCAAAGCCAATGCCGGCAGCAAGGGTCCGCAGGCGCCTGATGTGATCGACGTCGGGTTTACCTGGGGCGATCAGGCGAAGAAGGAAGGTCTCCTCCAGCCCTACAAGGTTGAGAAATGGGATGAGATTCCCGATAACCTGAAAGACCCGGAAGGGTTCTGGTACGCCGATTACTACGGCGTGATGGCGTTCGAGGTCAACACGCAGGTGGTCAAGAACATCCCGCAGGACTGGTCGGACCTGTTGAAGCCGGAGTACAAAGGGCAGGTCGCGCTGGCAGGCGATCCGACCGGTTCCGGGCAGGCGATCAACGCAGTGTGGGCTGCGGCGCTCGGCAACGGCGGCTCGCTGGACGATCCAATGCCCGGGCTGGAGTTCTTCAAGAAGCTGAACGAGGCGGGCAACCTGCTGCCGGTGGTCGCCAAACCTGCAACGATCGCCAAGGGCGAAACGCCAATCGCGCTGCGCTGGGATTATAATGCCCTGGCAAATCGCGATCAGAACGCCGGGAATATCGACATCGCGGTGGTGGTGCCGAAGAGCGGGTCGCTGGCTGGCGTCTACGTGCAGGCGATCAGCGCCTACTCGCCGCGCCCGCACGCAGCCCGGCTCTGGATGGAGTTCCTCTACTCCGATGAGGGCCAGTTGATCTGGCTCAAGGGGTACGCGACGCCAGTGCGGTTCGAGGCGATGCGCAAGGCGGGGCTGATCCCGCAGGAGTTGCTTGACCGACTGCCGAAGACCGATGCGCCGGTCGCGTTCCCGACAGGCAGCCAGATCAATGCCGCTTTCGACAAGATCAAGACTAACTGGCCCACAATCGTCGGTGCGACGGTAAAATAGGGATGTGGTCATTGAAAGGTTAAACCCTCTGGTTGCGTGTGTGGGAGTACACGGATTTGCACGGATCGAGACGGAAGGGCACGGATCATTTGTTATATCCGCGCCTATCCGTTGCACCCGTGTGAATCCGTGTCCCATCAGCGCACACGGATGGGTCGGATCGAGACGGATGGACACGGAACAATCGATAGCAGATCCGCGCCCATTCGTCGCACCCGCGTCAATCCGCGTCCTATTCCGACACGTCGCAGCTGGTCTCAAATAACCTGTCATAGCGTGCAGGGTCGTCCATGGCGCCATTGACTCAAACGAAAACCGGGCGAGCAACTGTCGAACCCCGCGCCTTTTCGTGGACGTGGCTGGGAGTGGCGCCGTTCTTTCTATTCGTGGCAGCGTTCCTGATCTGGCCCACGCTGTCGATTATTGCGCAGAGTTTCCTCGATCAGGATCGCCGCCTGACGTTGCGCAACATTCTGGAGTTGGGGCGTCCATTTATTGTTTCGTCGTATGTGTACAGCCTGCAACTCAGCGCAGTGACCGCTATCGGCGGCGGGATACTCGGCGGGTTGCTGGCGTATGCGATCACTATTGGCGGGTTGCCGCGCCCGCTGCGCGACGCTGTGCTCAGTTTCTCCGGCGTGGCGTCAAACTTCGCCGGTGTGCCGCTGGCGTTCGCATTCATCGCAACCCTTGGACAACTTGGTGTTGTGACGCAGTGGCTGCGATCGGTCGGGATCAGTCTGTACCCTGCCTTCAGCCTCTACAGTTTCTGGGGCTTGAGCATCGTCTACATCTATTTTCAGATTCCGCTTATGGTGCTGATCATGGCGCCAGCGTTCGAGGGGATGCGGCGCGAATGGCGCGAAGCCGCCGAAAGCCTGGGTGCGACCTCGTGGCACTACTGGCGCTACATCGGGCTGCCGATCCTGCTTCCTTCGATCCTCGGCACAATGGTGTTACTGTTCGGAAATGCGTTTGGCGCGCACGCCACCGCCTTCCAGTTGACCGGCGGCGGCAGTCAGGGCAACGTGGTCACCATCCTGATCGGCGCGCAGATCAGCAGTGACGCGCTTGCCAACCCCGGTCTCGGCAACGCGCTTGCGTTGGGGATGATCATCATCATGGGCGTCTGTATCGGTCTGTATACCTGGCTCCAGCGCCTCTCGGCGCGCTGGCTGCGTTCGTAATGCCATGCTGAAGCGGTTTTGGCCCTGGTTCTGGTTCACCGTCGGCGCAATGTACTTTCTTGTGCCGCTCTACGCAACGTTCGACTTCTCGTTGCGCGCCCGCCGCGGTGAATTGAGTTTCGCTGCGTATGCGAATGTCCTCAACGACATCAAGTTTGTCGAGAGTTTCTGGTTCTCGTTCCAGACCGCACTGGCGACGATTGTGATCAGTGCGCTGGTGATCGTGCCGACGGCGTACTGGGTGCAGCTCCGCCTGCCGCGTCTGCGCCCGGTCATCGAGTTCTTCACGCTGCTGCCATTCGTCGTTCCGGCGGTCGTGCTGGTCTTCAGCCTGGCGCGCACTTACAGCCGCACGCCGCTCACCGACAGTCGCGAAGGGTTGTGGGTATTGCTGATCGGCTCGTATGTCATTCTGTCGTTTCCGTACATGTACCGGGCAGTGGATACCGGGTTGCGCTCAATCAACATCCACGACCTGACGGAAGCGGCGCAGAGTCTGGGTGCGGGATGGTTCACGATTCTTGCGCGAGTCATCTTTCCGAATGTGTATACTGCCCTGTTGAGCGGCGCGTTCATCACCTTCGCCATCGTAATGGGCGAATTCACGATTGCTGCACTGCTCGCGCAACCGGCGTTTGGTCCGTATATGAACCGGCTCGCCAGCAGCCGGGTGTACGAACCGTCGGCGCTGGCGATTATCAGTTTTGCGCTGACGTGGGCTGCGATCGCCGCTATCCAGTGGATCGGTCAGGGTGCGCAGGCGCGCGTGGCAGGACCGCGCTGATCGGGGGGGCGTATGGCGTTTCTCGAATTGGTCAATGTGCGTAAGAGTTTTGGCGCATCTGTTGCTGTCGAGAATTTCAACCTGGCAGTCGAGCGCGGCGAGTTCGTTTCGTTCCTGGGACCGTCGGGATGCGGCAAAACCACGACGCTGCGGATGGTCGCCGGGTTCGAGAAACCAACCGCAGGGCGAATCGTCATTGATGGCGTTGATGTGACTGATACGCCGCCCAACCGCCGCAATATCGGCATGGTGTTCCAGTCGTATGCGCTCTTCCCCAATATGACCGTCGCCGATAATATCGGGTTTGGGTTGAAGATTGCGCGCCGTCCGGCGGACGAGATCCGCGCGCGCGTTGAGGAACTCCTGCGGATTATTCACATGTCGGAGTTCGGTCGGCGCTACCCGTATCAGTTGTCTGGCGGGCAGCAGCAGCGTGTCGCGCTGGCGCGCGCACTTGCCATTCAACCGAAGTTGCTGTTGCTCGATGAGCCGCTCTCGGCGCTCGACGCCAAGATCCGCGCGTCGCTGCGCCAGGAGATCCGCGAAATTCAACGACAGCTCGGCATCACGACGATTTACGTCACCCACGACCAGGAAGAGGCGATGGCGCTTTCTGACCGAATTGTAGTCATGAGCCGCGGACGGATTGAGCAGATCGGCACGCCTTTCGAGGTCTACAACTTCCCGGCGACGCGCTTCGTTGCGTCGTTCGTTGGAACGCTCAATCTGCTCCAGGCGACGGTCGTTGACGCCGCCATCGGGCTGGTGTCCGTCGAAGGGCAATCGATCCGCGTTGCGCGTCCGCTCACGCAGCATCGTTCCGGCGACGCCGTCAGCCTTGCCCTTCGTCCTGAACTGATCGCGCTTGATGGGCAGATAAACAGCGAGGTCAACCGTCTGAGCGGCACGGTCGAAGACGTGACCTTCCTTGGGTCAATTGTGCGTGTACGGGTTCGTCTCTCTGCAAACAAACTGCACTTCGATCTTTTCAACAACCCGCAGTTGCGCCCGCCGCAACCGGGATCATTAATCACCGTCCAATTCGCCCCTGAAGCCTGCCTGGTTCTTGGCGAAGACGCATCACCCGCTCATCCCATGTCAGCAAGCGCAGCGCAGGCGGCGTGATAGCCGCACATGCCATGCACCCCTGGTCCTGGCGGCGTCGAGGCGGAGCAGAGGTAGATGCCGCGCGCCGGGGTGCGGTGCGGCGTCAGGCTGAGGTTGGGCCGGGTGATCAGTTGCCGCCAGTCGGGTAAGCCGCCGCTGATGTCTCCGCCAATCAGGTTAGGGTTCCAGGCTTCCATATCAGCGCAATTCATGGCGCGTCGCGTCAGAACGCGATTGCGAAAGCCAGGTGCAAATCGTTCAATCTGCGCTTCGATAGCCCCTGTCATATCGACCGTCGAACCGTGCGGCACGTGGCAGTATGCCCAGGCGATATGCTTCCCCGGCGGCGCGCGGGTCGGGTCGAACAGCGTCGGCTGCGCCAGGAGGACGTAGGGACGCGCCGCCTGTTCGCCGCGATGCGGCGCCCGCTCCGAATCGGCAATCTCTTCCAGCGTTCCGCCGAGATGCACCGTCGCTGAACGCGCGCAGGCGGGATTCGTCCAGGGAACCGGTCCATCGAGCGCGTAGTCGAGTTTGAATACGCCCGGTCCAGGGCGGAAGCGCTCCAGCTGGCGACGATACCCGGCAGGCAGACGATCACCGGTGATCTGGATCAACTGACGGGGCGAGACGTCGAACAGGTACGCTCTGGCGTCTGGCAGTTCATCGATATGCTGTACCAGCCATCCGGTGCGGATCTCGCCGCCGCTGGCGCGCAGGCAGGCTTCCAGGGCATTCGCAATCGCCTGGGCGCCCCCCTGCGGAATGGGCCAGCCGACGGCGTGCCCGAGCGCGCCGAGCACGAGGGCAGGCGCCGATGTGAGCGGCGCTTCCAGCGGCAGCAATGAGTGCGCGCCAAGCCCGGCGATCAGCGCCGGGGCTGCGTCTTCGCGGAAAAGCATGCGCGCCAGCAGCGTAACCGGCAGGAGCGCCAGCGAGCCGAAGTATGCACCGGCGAACGGGTGGTTCGGGAAGCGCAACGGGTTCAGCACCAGCGGCTGAATGCGCTCCCACAGACGCACCAGCGGCGTCATCAGTCGCTCGTAGGCGCTCCCATCACGACCGAGCCAGGCGGCAGTGGCGCGGACCGACCGTTCCAGCAGCGCCGCACGACCGCCATCGAGCGGATGCGCCACCGGCGCAGACGGCTGGATCCAGCGCAGACCGAAGCGCTCCAGTTGCAGCGCGCGGAACACCGGCGAGGCGACGCCGAACGGATGCACCGCCGAACCGAGGTCGTGAATGAATCCCGGCAACGTTATCTCGGCTGACGACACGCCGCCGCCGACGGTCTCGCGCGCTTCGATAAGCAGCACCCGTCGTCCGGCGCGCGCCAGGACGCATGCCGCCGTCAGCCCGTTGGGTCCGGCGCCGATGATTAGTGCGTCGTATATGGGCATTGCGGTCTCCTGGCAGTCATAGCGGCGTTGATGCAACGAGGCATGCTGCTATTCTGTAACCGCTTCGCATCGGTATCGCAACATTGTCTGCTACGTGAGCATGGTATCATTTCAAGGAATCCAATGCTGTGTTCTGCACTGAACGCCTGCTGAGCGGGCTAATGAATATTCAAGAAATAATCTGGCATTCGCGCTGCGCCCGGCGGTTGATGGTTTCTGAGTACATCGCTACCTGTTCCTCCGCCCGGCGCCTGAAGTCGCGGGCTACGGTTGCGAAGCCCGCCGGCGCGGGCTGGACGGGGCGGCACTGGATTTTGTTCCCAAATTCCAAAAGCTGCGGGCTCCGGCTGCGAAGCCTGCCTTCGCAGGCTAT
>JANWXL010000502.1 GCA_025055265.1 Roseiflexus sp. | reverse complement strand
TGAGCGGCAGGCGCAGCAGATCATGATCCATTGGCAGTTCTCCCTGACCAAAGCGCGCGCCACGCTGAATCGGCACTATCGGAACGTCCACGCAGCGAACGAGAAATACCAGGAAACTTAGTTTACGGACTAATCAGCCCGCAGCGCCCGGAAAGACCGGACTATTTTATTCCTCATCAGTCGCCAGCCCAGGCGCATCGCAGCGAGGACGAGCTTTCCTATCTGGCAAACCCTCACACCGAATTGCTCACTTTGGGCATCAGGAGCCGAAACGATCCCCTCTCCTGCACTGCGCTATGCATTACCCACAAGTCCGACGATGGCTTCCTGATGAGGAAAAAGCGATGTTTCAGAAAGGCGTGTTCGCCGAAGTCTCGCTACCACATTCCGCATCAGGACGCTCTCCCGCAAGATAGTGCGTATGACTCGGTGTGACATGTGGGTAATGTACAGCCTGCACTGCGGGAGAGGGTCCGGGGGTGAGGGCAAAACAGTCTCTCGCTTTCGCTTATTGCCTCACTGCCAGCGCCACGAACTCGATGGTCAGCACCACCTCATCGCTGACATTCGCCACGAAGGGCACGCTTGGAATCTGGAGGTTGTAATCGCTCCGCTTCACTGTCGTGGTGGCGGTGCCGACGAGCCGTTCGGCAGACTCGGCGCGCACTGTCGCCTCGAACGTTACCGGACGCGTAATGTCGCGGATGGTCAGGTCACCCTTGATTGTAAACGTAAAGGGCTGATCGAGCGCACCACTCCCGCTCAGCCCTTCGATGATCGTTGGTGTGAATGTAATGAATTCGTACTGGTCAGTGTTCAGAATAAAGTTGCGGATTGCACGGTCGCGGTTGCTGCTGTCGGTGGCGAAGGTGCGGGCATTCACGCGGATCACGCCGATCTGCGCCGTTGTCAGGTCGCTGGGGTTGACGGCAAATTCACCGGCGACCTGGTTCGTCGTGCCGACCGCCTCGACCCGCTGACCGCGCAGATCCTCGGCTATCCGAAAACTGACCTTCGACTCGTCGGCAGCAATCTGGTAGCGGATGACCTCATTCGGCGCCGTATTCGCCGCAGGTGCGGTTGGCGCTTCGGTCGGCGCAACGGGTGCGGTCGTTGCTGTCGCCGCAGCAACGGTTTCTGCGGTCGGCGCTGGTGTTGGATTGGCAGGCGCAGCAGTTGGTTGAGGCGCGCTCGTGGGCTGCACAGTAATCGGAATAGCAGTCATTGGGCCGCTGGCGGGCTGGGTGTCGCCCAACACACTATTGAAGATCCAGAACCCGCCGACAACCACGATCAGCGCAACAACCGCGCCCAAGAGCAGACGGTTTCGATTCATGCGTCAGGTCTCTCCTTCAACTGTGATGACAAAGGCGCATAGAGCGCCGGTATGGCGATTGCTCACTCAAAGCATACGTATGATATCTTCGGATTGTTTGGAAAAGAGCAACAATCAGATGAGAATTGTCTTAGCATTCGCGGGTTGTCTGAACGCAGACGCGCAACGCATGGTAATCTAGAATTGACGCAAACAGTCGCCCTCGAAACACATTCTACGGAGAAAACCGCCATGACTGACGCAGGAGTCGCTCGCAACAATGACGTGGAAGCGCGTATCAATGCGCTGCTCCAACAGATGACGCTGGCGGAAAAGGTCGCACTGCTGGCAGGAGCGAGCATGTGGACGACCACCCCCATCGAGCGGTTGGGCATTCCCGCAATCAAGGTTACTGACGGACCGAACGGCGCGCGCGGCGCAGGCGGATTTGTCGGCGGCGCGGTCACTGCGGCGTGCTTTCCTGTCGGTATTGCGCTGGCAGCCACGTGGAACACCGACCTGATAGAAGAGGTCGGCGAAGCGCTGGCGGAGGAGGCGCAGTCCAAAGGCGCCCGTCTCCTGCTGGCGCCGACGGTCAATATCCACCGTTCGCCGCTCAACGGGCGCAACTTCGAGTGTTATTCCGAAGACCCGTATCTCTCGGCGAGGGTGGCGGTCGCCTATATCACCGGCTTGCAGCGGCGCGGCGTTGGTGCGACGGTCAAACACTATGTCTGCAATGACTCGGAGTTTGAGCGTAACACCATCAGTTCCGAGGTTGATGAGCGCACGCTGCGCGAGATCTATCTGCCACCCTTCCGCGCCGCAGTGCAGGAAGCGAAAACCTGGGCGGTCATGGCAGCATACAACCGCGTCAATGGCGTGTATGCCAGCGAACATCCCGTGTTGCTCAACGACATCCTGAAGCGGGAATGGGGGTTCGACGGCATCGTGATGTCCGACTGGTTCGGTACGAAAAGCGTCATCGAGGCTGCTGCGAATGGGCTGGACCTCGAAATGCCTGGACCGACGCGCTGGCGCGGTGAGCGGTTGATTGCCGCTGTTGAGAACGGTCAGGTGAGCATGGCTGCTATCGACGAGTCGGTTCGCCGGATGTTGCGCACGATTGCGCGTGCCGGAGCGTTTGAGAACCCGGAGATTCCTCCTGAGCAGGCGATTGACCGTCCTGAGCATCGCGCGCTCATCCGCCGTGCGGCGGCTGAGGGCATGGTGCTGCTCAAGAACGAGGGCGGCATCCTGCCGATCAACCTGGCGAGTCTGTCGTCGCTGGCGATCATCGGACCAAATGCGAAGACGGCGCAGATGATGGGTGGCGGGAGTGCGCAGGTCAACGCACACTACGCCATCTCGCCCTATGACGGCATCGCGGCGCGGGTCGGCGAGCGAGTGACGCTGGGATATGAAATCGGCTGCACGAATCACCGCAACCTCCCGCGTCTCGATAGCGCCCTGGTGACGCCAGATGGCGGCGAAGGGCAAGGGCTCACGGTCGCCTACTACAACAACCATGACCTTTCTGGCGAACCGGTCTATCAGGCGACGACCGGGAGCAGCGAGCAGGTCTGGCTTGGCGAGGTGGCGCCCGGCGTCGATCCGCGTCAGTTTTCGGCGCGTTTCACAGCTCGCTTCACGCCTGCTGAAAGCGGCATGCATACGTTCAGCCTGATCAGCGCCGGATTGAGCCGTCTCTTCGTCAACGATACACTGCTTATTGACAACTGGACGACGCAAACGCGCGGTGATGCGTTCTTTGGCGCGGGCAGCGCCGAAGTAATAGCGCCGATTGCGCTCGAAGCCGGTCAAACATACGCGCTGCGCATGGAATACAGCAATCAGGGCGCAACCATGCTTGCCGCCGTGCGGCTTGGCTATCTACCGCCAATCGCCGAAGACGCCATCGAACGCGCCGCAGCCCTGGCCGCGCAATCCGACGTCGCGCTGGTGTTTGTGGGACTGAACGCTGACTGGGAGAGCGAGGGGCATGATCGCCCGCACATGGACCTAGTCGGCAGGCAGAATGAGCTGGTCGAGCGGGTGGCGGCCGCCAACCCCCGCACGGTGGTGGTGCTGCAAACTGGTTCGCCGGTGACCATGCCGTGGCTGGATCGCGTGGCAGTGGTCCTGCAGGCGTGGTACCCTGGGCAGGAATGCGGTAACGCGATTGCCGACGTACTGTTCGGCGACGTCAACCCTTCTGGCAAACTGCCGCAAACTTTCCCGGTGCGGCTGGAAGATAACCCGGCGTACATCAACTACCCCGGCGAGAACGGGCGGGTGCGCTACGGCGAAGGCATCTTCGTCGGCTACCGCTATTATGAGAAGAAAAAGGTTGCGCCGCTCTTCCCCTTCGGCTTTGGTCTCTCGTACACCACCTTCCGCTACGACAATCTGCGCCTGAGCGCCGACGTTGTCGCCCCCGACGACCGGCTTGCCGTTCAGATTGACATAACCAACACCGGGCGGGTTGCCGGGCAGGAAGTCGTGCAACTGTATGTGCGCGACATTGCCGCCCGCCTCGCTCGACCGGAGAAGGAGCTGAAAGGGTTCGCCAAAGTCGTGCTGCAACCGGGTGAAACGAAAACCGTCACGCTCCATCTGGACCGGGAAGCGCTGGCGTACTGGGACGACGCGCAGCATGCCTGGGTCGCCGAAGCGGGCGAGTTCGAGGTGCTGGTGGGCAGTTCCTCGCAGGATATTCGAGCGCGTGCCGTGTTCCGCCTGAGCGACACCGTCGCCTTCGGCGGGCCGGCAAAGCCGCCGGTGCAACTGAGCGTCGACTCGCCGGTCAAAGCGTTGATCGAACACGACGGCGCACGCGCCGTGCTGGAGCGCCACATGCCCGGTTTCGTCGAACAGGCTGGCGTCGGTGTCATGATGGGGCTGACGCTGGCGCAGATGGCCGGATTTGCGCCGGATCGGATAACCCCGGAGCTGTTAAGCGCAATTGCGGCGGATCTGGCGCAGATCCAGGCATGAGGCAAGGGGCGCGAGGGTTGGTAGGGGCACGCCGGTGGGGTGCCCAAGCGGAGCGCACCGACGGCGTGCCCAAGCGGAGCGCACCGATGGCGTGCCCCGGCGGAGCGCACCGATGGCGTGCCCCGGCGGAGCGCACCGATGGCGTGCCCCGGCGCGAGGATTGGTCGGGGCCCGCCGGGGGCGGGCCCCCGGGGCGCGCCCCGAGGGCGGCCCCCGGCGGGGGGTTTTGTGGGGGCCCGCGGGTGGGGGGCCCCCCCACGCCGCTGGCGTGCCCCGGCCCGCCGGTGGCGTGCCCCGACACGCCGCTGGCGTGCCCCGGCCCGCCGGTGGCGCGCCTAGGCGGAGCGTGCCGGTGGCGCTTCCCGACCCTTGAGGTCTCTGCCGAAGATTGCCAGCCCCCTGCTATTGGCGAGATGGCTCCTGCCCCCTCCAGCAACGTCACCTGACCTCACAGGTTTTGGCGGAAGGATCCCTTTCCAAATACATCGTGCATCGTCGTTCTTTTATATGAGTCTCATTTGAAGGATGTTTGTCCTCGTGAGACGCATCGATGATGCATGATTATCAACGCACAAGGAGGGTTCCACTGCGTCCGCAACACCTGCTCTTCACAATGCTGCTCGTCGGTGCGCTGTTCATCAGCGGGTGCGGCAATCTGCCGTTCCTCTCACAGGGATCCGCCCAACCCACGCCATCGCCAGGCGCTTCCTCTGGCAGCGCCGCGACGCCTGCTCCGCCACCGACCGCCGCTGCCGGTCAGCCGACGCAGGCGCCAGCGAATAACCCCGGACAAACGATTCCCGCTATACCGCTGCCGACTGCGGCACAGCCTGCGGCTGGCGGTCCTGCAACGCCTGTCGCAGGCGGCGCGGCGACGATACCGCTGCCGCAGATTCAGACGAAGCCGACGCAACTCGAGAGTTACCGGATAACGATCATCATGAACACAAACGGCAAAACTGCGGATGGACAGGTGATCGAATCGCAAACGACCTATGCCCAGGCGACGCATCGACCAAGCAAGACCGGGTACACGCTGATCGTTGAAGACCGGCGAGGCGCGCCACCCACGCGGTCTGAAATTTACAGCGTCGGTGATACGCTGTACGCCTACGAGCGTCGGGACGGAAAAGAAGTGTGTGAACCAGCAATGATGGCGGGTATGGGTGAAATGCTTCGCGGCATCGCTGACGGAATGACAGCGCCTGTGCAGATGGGCGTTGCGCAACTCGTCAGCCGCGGCGAGACGGTTAATGGCGTCCTGACTGATCGCTACACGCTCGATCAGGAAACAATCAGTCAATTCGGCGCCGCTGGCGCTGCCGTGGAAAAGGCGGATCTCTGGGTTGCCCGTGATGGCGGGTATCTGGTCAAGTACGACCTGACGCTCAAAGTAACATCCAGCACCTCCGGTTGGTCGGCAGTTCCTGGCGTCGCCGCGCCGATGGCGGAGGGAACCATCGCTTACAACTGGTCGCTCGAAGACATCAACAAAACGACCATTACCCTCCCGTCTGCGTGTGGCGGACAGGCTGTCGGCGTCGATCTGCCGCTGCCTCCGGGGACGCAGGTGAGCACAGCGCTTCCCGGCGCCACAATGGGCCAGGTGAATGCTACGATCGACTCGGTTGCGACGTTTTTCAAGACTGAGTATCCCAAACTCGGCTATGAATTGACATACGAGTTCGGCGATGCGCAGAATGGGTACATTCTCGAATTCAAAAAAGGCTCCGAAAAAGTGATGATGACCATCTCGCCTGGTTCGAACGGAGCGGTGTCTTTCACGCTGACGCGCAGTTGACGCAACGCAGCGCTCGAGCGCGCCTCCGCGCAGCCCCACACAAGTGGGGCTGCTTTTCTTTCAAGCGTTCGCCTGGATGGACAGATGGGTGTAGAATGCTGATGCGTCAGGAATAACGCGGTTGAGACCGTCGATTCTTGATCCGGTATGATAGCATTTCACAGCAGAAGAGAGAAATGGATCCGATATGACACATACCACATCCAGCATCGATCCGGATCGACTCTGGCGCGCCTTTGACATTCTGCAAGACTGGCTCGATGAAGGAGTAGTGACAGCAGTCGCCTCGGTCGTCGTGCATCGCGGACGGATCGCAGGCGAGTTCTACGGCGGCAAGACCGCGCCAGCGTTCGATGCCTTGCCGATCAACGGCGCGAGCCTGTTTCATATCGCCTCTATCGGAAAACCAATGACGGCATTTGCCGTGATGACTCTCGTGGAAGCTGGTCGCCTCGCGCTTGACGATCCGGTGAGCAGTATCTTGCCTGCCTTTCGTGGCGCAGAACGCGAGGCGATCACTGTGCGCCAGTTGCTGACCCATACCTCTGGTCTTCCACAAGACCCCGACTGCAGCCGGTTGCCACCCGATGTCAGCACATCCGATGAACTGCGCACATACCTGCATGCTCGGCCTGTTGTGCCGCCTGGCAGCAAAGTCGAGTACAGCAACGTCGGGTATGGGTTGCTGGGGTTGATCATTGAAGAAGTCAGCAAGAAACCGTTTGCAACCTTTATGCGCGAGCGCGTCTTCACGCCAGCCGGTCTGCATGACGCCTGGCTGGCGCCTCCAGACGATCTTGTTCCACGCATCGTTCATGTCGATGGAACACTCGATCCCGGCAGCCCGACCGAACGGTTCAACTCTGCGTATGCGCGGCGGCAGACACACCCGGCTGGCAGCGTGCTTGCCACGGCGCGTGACGTTGCGCGCTTTTTCCAGGTCTTTCTCAATGGCGGCGTCATTGACGGACGGCAGGTGATCTCCCCGGCGGCGGCGCGCCTGATGGTCACCAACCAGACGTCGGGACTGCGCGGCGGCATCGAAGGTTTCATGACCTGGGACGACTGCGCCTGGGGGCTGGGATTCGATCTGCGCGGCGCTAAACGTCCGCACTTTTCTGGCGAGTTTACCTCGCCAAATACCTTTGGACACGCTGGCGTATCCGGCGTCTTCGCCTGGGCAGACCCGGCGCTTGACCTGGTCTGTGTCATGCTGGCAAATCGCACCCTCTTCGACCTGTGGAACGTCTCACGCTGGTCGCGCTTTTCGACGGCGGTCGTCGCCTCATTGACAGGAGTTCCGCAGTCGCCGCACAGATGAGCCGTGTAACGGCCCTTTTTGTCTTCAGAGGAGCGGTACTTGTCTGCTTTTGTAGTACAGTGTAGCGGCATTGTCGCCACACCACGCCGCCTCAATTGGGGGCGCCGCGCTGCAACGTTGTGCATAACGACCCGGTGAAGCGTCGGCATCTCCGGCATCCCTCCGACAAAGCATGTCCGACGATAGAGTGATTGTTGGGAACAACGATTGCATCATTATATATTAATATAATTTTGACAACAGCTTGTATAGTCTGTTTTGTCTGATCGCTGATACACTGAAATTATGGACGCAACTGATCGTCGCGCTTTGCCGATAGCAGCACACTCCATACCAGCGCACAGGACGCCGGACAATGCAACGGTCTCATACAGAGGAGTGATGCCATGATCACCGATGTGATGCCTGAAACCACGCTACAGGCGCAAATAACCCGACTGCGCCGGTTTCTCTCCGCCTATATGCCGGTCGCCTTTCTGTTTGGGGTGGTTTTTCTTGTGCTGGCGCTGATCTTTCGCGATCTGGCAACCGGCATCAGCGGCGTAGCTATCACGTTGAACGGCGGCATTCTGCTCTATGCGCTTCACAGCGTTCAGCAGGGGAAGGTCCAGGCTGCCATTGTAGCAACGAGTGCTGGTTTGCTGGCGGGGGGCCTGATCATTCTCCTGGTGCAGCCGTTTCTCTTTGCGACACTGATGCTCACGCCATTGCTGGTGGTAGTGCTGGGGTTGCAGTATCTGACCATCCAGCCGCTCAAGCGCCTGATCGCCGCCAGTGCAGGATGCAGCCTGATCGCGCTCAGCGTTGGACATCTGCTGCCCCAGGGTGTGATGACCTCAAACCTTCCTGAGTGGTTCAAGGGGGCGCTGCAAATCGGAGAAGCAGGTGCAACAGTCGTGTTCGTCATGGTTTTGCTCTGGCATTTCGGTGCGCTTTTGAATGAGATGCTCTCATCGCTGCGCACTGCGAACCGCGAACTCGAAATGCAGCAGGTGCAACTCATCCGCGCCAATGAACAGCTGCAACAACAGCTCGCCTCAGAGCGCGAACTGTTGAATCTGGTCAGTGCGCTGGAGACGCCGGTTGTTTCACTGGCTGAGGGCGTCCTGCTCGCGCCGATTGTCGGGCATGTCGACTCGCGCCGCGCCGACATGCTGCGAGCGCGTCTGCTGGAGGCCGTTCATGCCAATCGTACCCGGCTCATGATTCTCGATATTACCGGCGTTGCAACCGTCGATACGTCGGTGGCGCAGGCGCTGATGATGACCATCCAGGCGTTGCGCCTGCTTGGTTGTCGCGTGGT
>JANWXL010000464.1 GCA_025055265.1 Roseiflexus sp. | reverse complement strand
GTGCCGCCTGATGTCCTTGCGCTCATCGCCGATCTCGAAGAAGCGGCGCTGTCGGATGACGCGCAGCGCACTGTGCGTCTGCTCCGCCTCATTGTTCAGCGCAGCCAGTCGGCGCCGCTCGAGATGCCCCGCGAAGAGGAGGAGGTGCAGGCGCTGCCTGAACTGCGTGCGCTGGCGGTGGGCGGGGTATAGAATACCGCCACGCGCCCTGAGCCTGTCGAAGGGTGCGTGGCGGAAGACCCGATATGCATATCCTCATAGGAAGATCAACCTGACATTGAACAATCTTGCCCGCGTTGACTATCCCATAGCTAGCGTGGGCTGCGACAGGCTCAGCCCACGCCAACCGCTCCAAAGGTGCAGGCTCGATTGTTCAGGTTTTATTTGATCTCCCTACCAGAGGCGCAGGTGCGAAGACGCCAGGGCGCTCATTTACTGACTGGATGGGACCCATGGGCAGGCGTTGGAAACCGTGACAACCATCACGGTCTCGCCGCTGGCGGCAGCCGCAGCAAACGCGGCGCGCAACGCCTCCCACACTGTTTCTTCGTCGCCAGCGATCAGCGTACTCATCGCCCCTGGTTGCACATCCAATCCTCGTTCGCGCCAGAGCGCCAGTGCTGCATCAATCGCCGGGCTGAGATGTTCCTGACGTAGCGGATACAGACTCACCTGCGCCGTCAGTCCAACAGGATGATCTTCGCGGGTCATGGTCGTTTACCTCTTCTACTTCGACAGCGCCACCCGCACGCCGATGAATGCGCCAACTGGCAGAGGAGAGCGAGATTGCACGAAAGGACCTGGCAAAAGCGTGGTGCGCCAGGCGATGTCGGTAGCTGATCGGGGAAGCGCCTGACGCACCAAACGCGCCAGTTCAGGCGGAGAATAGAAATGGGCAATCTGCCAGACAGGCAGGCCGCTGCGCTTCCGCTGCCACGCCAGCGGATGCCAGCGGTTGAGCACCCCCAGAATAATCCCGCGGCGCGCTACACGCGCCGCCTCCTGTAATGCGCACTCTGGGGATGGTACGAATTCCAGCGTCGTGATCAGCAGCGAGGCGTCGAACGCATTATCGCCGAACGGCAATGCCGCCGCATCCGCGCGCACCAGCGGCACGCCGCCGCGCATCCACGCTTCGGCGAGCATTGGCGCCGACCGATCCACGCCGACGACACGATACCCCTCCAGAGCCAGCCAGCGTGCGAAATGTCCGGTTCCAACGCCAATCTCCAGCAACGTCTGCGTCTGCGACAGACCCGACAGCAACCATCGAAGCAAACGGCGTTCCGCCAGATCCGCAGCACGACCCTCCGTCTCGTACCAGGCTTCGTATCCAGACGCAAGTTCAGGAGCATCAAAGGGATTGAACCAGGGTGTGGCGGTCACTTCACACGTCACCTCGTGAGTGCAAAGAACAAACCTACCGACCCTCCTCAATCCGCCGGATCATTGGCGCGGCATACGTATGGCAGATCGCCACTGCCACAGCATCGGCGGCGTCGTCGGGGCGCGGGATGGCGGGCAGGCGGAGCGTCAGACGAACCATTTCCTGCACCTGGCGTTTGTCGGCGCCGCCGTACCCCGCCAGCGCCTGTTTGATCTGCAATGGCTTATATTCGTGGACAGAGATGCCCGCCTGAGCAAACGCCAGTAACGCAATACCGCGCGCCTGCCCGACGGTCAGCGCCGTATTGACATTCTTGCCAAAGAACAGTTCTTCAACGGCGGCGGCAGCAGGTTGGTATCGCTCAATCAGATCGCGCAGGTCGTTGTACAGTTGAAGCAACCGCGACGCCTGCGGCAATCCCGCAGGCGTCGTCAACACGCCGCAATCGACCAGATGCAACGTTCCGCCGGTTTCTTCGACAACACCCCATCCCATTCGGGCAGTGCCGGGGTCGATGCCAATTGTACGCGAGGCGGTCAAGCGTCACCCATTCATGAACTGTTCAGCCAGTTCGCTGGTGATATCGAGATTGCTATAGACCTTCTGCACATCGTCGAGGTCTTCAAGTTTCTCGATCAGCTTCATCGCCTTGAGCGCATCTGCGGTATCGGGCTGCACAGTCGTTTTGGCGATCATCGTCTTTTCGGCGCTGGTCACCGGAAGACCGGCAGCGATCAGTTGCTGCCGCACCGCAGCGAGCTGCTTGAAGTCGGTATACACCTCAACGATATTGTCCTCAATCTGCACGTCTTCCGCTCCCGCGTCGATGGCCATGAGCATAACTTCGTCCGGATCGAAACGTTTGACTGACAGATCGATCGTGATCAAACCTTTAGTCTCGAACATCCAGCTCACCGAGCCAGGTTCGCCCGGGCTGCCGCCATTCTTCGTCATCGTTGCGCGCACGTCGGATGCGGTGCGATTGCGATTATCAGTCGCCGCTTCGATCAGCAGCGCGACGCCGCCGGGAGCATACCCTTCATAGTAAATCTCCTCGAGCGCAGCGGCATCGCTGCCGCCTCTGCCCAACCCGCGATCAATGGCGCGCTGAATGTTCTCCATCGGCATGTTAGCGGCGCGCGCCTTATCGACTGCCAGGCGCAGGCGGAAATTTGCATCAGGGTCGCCGCTGCCCCCTTCGCGCGTCGCAATCGTAATATCGCGCGCCAGTTTGGTAAAGAGCTGCCCGCGTCGCTGATCGAGCACTCCCTTCGTGCGGCGGATCGTATGCCATTTCGAGTGACCAGACATAACCAGATCTCCGCTGCCCCATATTAACACAACGATGATGTCTTCCTGGCATTATAGCACACGGCAAACGAAACAGGGGAGGCAGAGCAGCCTCCCCCATTCCAGCCAGACCTTTTCGTTGCTTTGCTACGCCTGCGGAGTCGATTGCACATTCAGTGATGGTGACGTATCTGGCACGCCATTGCTGCCGTTCAGCCGGCCTTCAATCTCATCGAGTTTGACAACGCGGTTGATCAGCTCCTTCAACCGTTCGCCGTCAAGCGTCTCGTACTCGATCAGCGCACTTGCCATATCGTTCAGCACCTCGCGATTGTGCGTCAGGATCAGGCGTGTGCGCTCATACGCCTCGGACACAATGCGATGCACTTCGGCGTCAATCTCCCGCGCCACAGCGTCACTGTAATTGCGCTGCTCGGTAATCTCGCGTCCGAGGAAGATCAGTTCCTCACGCTCACCGAACGCAATTGGACCAAGCTTCGGGCTCATGCCGTAGCGCGTCACCATCGCGCGAGCGATGCGCGTCACCTGCTGGATATCGCCGGCGGCGCCGGTCGAGACCTCATCGGGACCGAAGACGATCTCCTCTGCCACGCGCCCGCCGAGCGCCGAGACGAGTTGCGCGGCGAACTGCGACGCCGTCGTGTAGCGAATGCTATCCTCTTCCGGCAGATAGAGCGTATACCCGCCAGCGCGTCCCCGCGGTACGATCGTCACTTTTTGCACCGGGAAGGCTTTTGGCATGCCAGCCGCTGCGATAGCGTGACCCGATTCGTGGTACGCCGTCAGCAGTTTTTCTCGCTCGGTCAGCACACGGCTGCGGCGCTCCGGACCGCCAAGCGCCACGCGCTCAATGGCGTCCTGCAACTCCGCCATGCCGATTTTCTTCTTCGAGCGACGGGCTGCCAGGATTGCCGCCTCGTTCACTGCATTTGCCAGGTCGGCGCCGGAGAAGCCAGGAGTCTGCTTGGCGATCACGTCGAGCTGCACGTCATCGGCGAGCGGTTTGCCCTTGGTATGCACCTTGAGCACCTCGATGCGCCCCTTCACATCCGGCGCATCGAGCACCACCTGGCGGTCGAAGCGCCCAGGTCGCACCAGCGCCGGGTCGAGCACGTCCGGCCGGTTGGTGGCGGCGATGACGATCACATTCGTGTTTGTATCGAAGCCATCCATCTCGACCAGGATCTGGTTGAGCGTCTGCTCGCGCTCATCGTGCGAGCCGCCAAGCCCGGCGCCGCGCTGCCGACCGACGGCATCGATCTCGTCGATGAAGACGATGCATGGTGCATTCCGCTTCGCCTGGTCGAACAGGTCGCGCACGCGGCTGGCGCCGACGCCGACGAACATCTCGACGAACTCCGAACCAGAGATCGAGAAGAACGGCACTCCTGCCTCACCGGCAACCGCGCGCGACAGGAGCGTCTTACCGGTTCCAGGAGGACCGACCATCAACACGCCGCGCGGAATGCGCGCACCAAGGGCTGCAAACTTATCGGGAAACTTAAGAAACTCAACAACCTCAGTCAAATCCTGTTTGGCTTCTTCC
>JANWXL010000438.1 GCA_025055265.1 Roseiflexus sp. | reverse complement strand
CAAAATCGAGAACTGGTATTGATTCGTGCATAGGATTCAGGTAAGAGGCTAGCGGTTTGAGGCTAGAGGGGATACCTTATCAAATAAGCGCACACAAAGGCGCGAAGGCGCAAAGATGTCATAGAACCATCTGTCAATTCGCGCATATGCTCTGGTTTCAATTATACCATCACACAGGAGTGAAGCAATGGAACTCTACCTGCTCCGCCACGCGATTGCGCAAGAGCGCTCGAACGACGGAAGCGACTCGGCGCGTATGCTCACGCCCGAAGGCGCCGAGAAGATGCGCATCGGCGCACGTGGACTGCAGCGACTCGGTGTGGCGCTCGACCGGTTGCTGACCAGTCCACTGACCCGCGCCCGCGAAACCGCCGAGATCGTCGGCGCTGCGCTGGACGTTGCGCCTGAAACAGTTGGCGCGCTGGCGCCGGGGTGCAATGCGGCGACGCTGCTCAATCTGCTGGCGGATATGCCGCGCGCAAGGAGCGTCATGGTCGTTGGGCATGAGCCGGATCTCAGCCGCATGATCGCCGATCTGACGGGTGGCAGCCGGGTAGTAATGAAGAAAGGCGGTCTGGCGCTGATCGACCTTTCATCGCTTGAACCTGGCGCCGGTTCGCTCCTCTGGGTGTTGCCGCCAAAGGTGCTGCGGGCGCTTGGAAAGTAGGCGCCTGTCAGGGCAGCCAGGCGAGCGGCGAGGCGAAATCGACATTGCTGATCAGGCGGATCGACGGCGCTGCGCCTGGTTGCCACAGCCAGACCTCGCCAGGAGACTCGGCGCCTGTCGGGTCGAACGGCTCATTCAGCGGCGCATCGGGGCGCCAGCCGGACGGGAGAAGCACCGCCAGGCGCATTCCGTCCGGCGACCAGGCGGCGCTGGCGGCGCGCGGCAGGCGCGTTGCATTCCTGCCGATCATTGTCACCGGTCCTTGCGGCAGATCGACGGTGCGCGCGCCATCGAGCGCAACGACCCGCACTGACCAGTTATCATAGCCGCCAAAGCCGCGAGCATCACTGTAGTTGTGCTCAATAATCGCCACCTGCCGTCCATCTGGCGCGAAACGGACGGGCAACAGCCATCCGGCGCCTTCGGCGAAGGGTCGTCCCTTCCCCTCGAACGATCCCCCAATCTCGCTCAGATTGATGTCAACTTCGACCTGCATGCCGACATAGCGATGGTACGCGACTGACGCGCCATCGGGCGACCAGGCAGGCGCATAGACCAGCATGCCGGTATTGGGCGCCGGCGCGTCGGGACCGTCGGCGCGGGCGAAGTTCCAGGCATTCTCGCCGCGCCGGTTGATCAGGCGAATGGCATTCCCGGCGACCGGCGCGCCAACCGTGAGCGCCGGTTCGCGTTGCGTCGGCGGTGCGCTGTAGGCGATGCGGCGACCATCGGGCGAAAGCGCGGGGTCGCAGCCGTTTGCGAGCGTCTGGCGCTGCCCGGTTGCAATGTCCAGAACGACGATCTGACTGGCGCTGCACCACACAGCCCATTCGAGCCATGTCTGCGGCAGAGGCTCGCTGGCGCCAGCAGCGGCAAAGATCAGTGCAGCGCCGTCTGGTGACCAGGAGAGCGACGCTTCGACAGCGCGATCATCGGTGATACGCCGCAGATCACTCCCGTCGCGGCGTACCGTCCATATATCAAACTGCCGCCCTGTCTCACGAACTATGGCAAGAACCTCTCCTCTTGTGAAAGGTGCAAATTCACGCACCTGATCCACGACCAGACGCTCACCGCTGGCGTCGAGCCGCCAGAGCGCGCCGTCGCGCAGGAAGAAGAGCGCGCCAGTGAATGACGCCGCAGGCGGAACTGGTGTGGGAACGACAGGCGCGGTAGTGGCTGTCGGCGGCGGAGGCGCAACCGTGGGCGGGAGGGAAGGTACAGGCGTCGGTTCCGGCGGGCTCGTCGCAGGCGGCGCAGGCGTTGGTTCGGGCGAGATCGTGGCAGGCGGCGCAGGTGTCGGTGCTGGCAGGCTCGTCGCAGGCGGGGTCTCCGGCGTTGGCGACGGAATTGGCGTCGGCGGCGCCGCTGTTGGCGGTTCGGAGGGGGCGGCGGTCGGCGATGGGAAGCCTGCGCCAGGGGACGGAGCGCCGCCGCACGATGTCAGGAGCAGCGCGAGAAGCAGTATACAGGTTGAGAAGCGGCGCATCTGGTGCATGTGGCTGCCTTTGAGGACTGAGAACTGAGAACCGAGAACTGAGAACTGAGAACCGAGAACTGAGAACCAGGAACCGATGCATGAACATTGTATCACGGTGGTTGGTTATGCACCGATGATGCGCATCTGACACGACCTTCACACCATCCTTCAACGTGGCGATGGTCTGGCAAGCATGGTTTTTGAATAAATATTCCGCTATCCGTTCGTCCGCCCGGCGCCTAAAGTCGCGGGCTACGGTTGCGAAGCCTGCCTGCGCGGGCTGCAACGGGCGATGCCGGATTATTTTCTCAGACTCCAAACAACCGCGCGCCTCTTGCCGCTCGCCTCGCGCCTGCTGTTTTCACACCATCCTTCAACCTGGCGATGG
>JANWXL010000418.1 GCA_025055265.1 Roseiflexus sp. | reverse complement strand
GCCCCCTAGCTTTGCCTGGTTTGGTCGGCACGGAAGGGTTGTTTGAGCGAGCGTATCGTCGCTTCCACCGCCGCGCGCAGGTTGCCTCCCGATTGATGGTGCGTCTGAGACGCCCGGCGGCGTTGGGCCACGCGGGCTTGTGGCAGGGTAAAGGTCGTGTGCACGCAAAACCTGTCAGTCGCACCCTGAGCGGACGCTGAGCGAAGCGAAGCGGCAGTCGAAGGGGCGGCACGTTCCCTGACAACCTTTGCGTGCATACTCAAGGTCAGGACATAGCGCGGGTCACGTTGCTGCGGTCTGGCGCGTAGCGTGCGCGCTTCAATGGGGCCTCGCTTTTTTATGCGTGGATACCCGTAGATTGTGTTCAGGGAACAGGTCAACTGGCACAGCTTCAATGGGGCCACGCTTTTTTATGCGTGGATACAGTGGCGTCTTGGCGAAACGCGCCAGTGCGAGCTCGGCTTCAATGGGGCCACGCTTTTTTATGCGTGGATACGCCGACGCCACACAAAGACGTGTATTTTTTGAGTAGCTTCAATGGGGCCACGCTTTTTTATGCGTGGATACGTTGCTCTACGGGGTCGCGCGAGGCAAGAAGGTCGCGGCTTCAATGGGGCCACGCTTTTTTATGCGTGGATACATGGGAGCTTCCTAACGTCAACGTAGTTGTTCTTCACGCCTCAATGGGGCCACGCTTTTTTATGCGTGGATACATGCGGGTTCCCAACCCGAACTATCAAAACCCTTAGCTTCAATGGGGCCACGCTTTTTTATGCGTGGATACCTGGTGGGGGTGGGAAATTGAGGACGACTACGGCAAGCTTCAATGGGGCCACGCTTTTTTATGCGTGGATACGCTGTTGGTCGCTATCATCATAGCGGCCGTTGTTCGCTTCAATGGGGCCACGCTTTTTTATGCGTGGATACACCGGCAACTCCTACACACCGGGCTTCAATGGGGCCACGCTTTTTTATGCGTGGATACAGCACGAGCGGCCCAGTCGGCGATGTGATCAACACCTGCTTCAATGGGGCCACGCTTTTTTATGCGTGGATACCCATATACATCTCGATCGTTGATTTCGTCGCGGATGCTTCAATGGGGCCACGCTTTTTTATGCGTGGATACCGACCATCCGGCAAGCGTATGGTCCGGCGGAGCCAGCTTCAATGGGGCCACGCTTTTTTATGCGTGGATACTCTACGTGCCACAGCATGATCCCGATGGTCGGTCGAGCGCTTCAATGGGGCCACGCTTTTTTATGCGTGGATACCCATATACATCTCGATCGTTGATTTCGTCGCGGATGCTTCAATGGGGCCACGCTTTTTTATGCGTGGATACCGGGACGGGGCATGACGTAAAATCCCGGTCATGCAGGCTTCAATGGGGCCACGCTTTTTTATGCGTGGATACACCAAAATGACCCAGCATACAAAGGCTTGCAGGTCAAACCTGGCTTCAATGGGGCCACGCTTTTTTATGCGTGGATACTCGTCCACCCGCCCCACCCAAAGATTCCACCTCCGGTGCTTCAATGGGGCCACGCTTTTTTATGCGTGGATACCCTACCATTTGGTTTGTCGCAGTACGGGTATGCTGAGGACGCTTCAATGGGGCCACGCTTTTTTATGCGTGGATACCAGCCGCGAGTATGGCGTGCTACTCGCGGCTGCTCTGGCTTCAATGGGGCCACGCTTTTTTATGCGTGGATACTGGGGGAATACGCTCCGACAACGGCCTGGGAACGGGGAAGCTTCAATGGGGCCACGCTTTTTTATGCGTGGATACTAGATGGCGGCCACCTGCTCATAGTTCTCGTTCGTCCACTGCTTCAATGGGGCCACGCTTTTTTATGCGTGGATACTTGCCGCGTTGCCCTTTCATGATCGTTGAGCGCGCGCGGCTTCAATGGGGCCACGCTTTTTTATGCGTGGATACCATATTCTTTGGCCGACTCAACGGCGGCAACAAGGCTATCGCTTCAATGGGGCCACGCTTTTTTATGCGTGGATACCGCCGGTGCCTGGCGCGACAGCAATCAGACCGTGCGCTTCAATGGGGCCACGCTTTTTTATGCGTGGATACTATCCGGGAATAATTCCCATTCCGGGTGCGCGCTGGCTTCAATGGGGCCACGCTTTTTTATGCGTGGATACCAGCTCTCTGCGGATGGTCACGTCCAGCTCCGCACCGCTTCAATGGGGCCACGCTTTTTTATGCGTGGATACCCCGCGCGCGACAAGATGAGATACGTCAGGATGAGGCTTCAATGGGGCCACGCTTTTTTATGCGTGGATACCTCGCAGAGCGCCTCGCACGCCACCAACAGGGCAACGCTTCAATGGGGCCACGCTTTTTTATGCGTGGATACTTACGTTCCCTGGCGAATACTTCGATAACACAGAATCCGGCTTCAATGGGGCCACGCTTTTTTATGCGTGGATACTGAGTCTGACCAGGCTGCAAGCAATCAA
>JANWXL010000491.1 GCA_025055265.1 Roseiflexus sp. | reverse complement strand
GTCGTCGCACACCCAGGCGGCATGAACGATCGCCCACGCTGCTGAGGCGTAGTCGCCTGCACGTTCATCAACAATCGCCTGGCACAAAAAACTGTTCGCCAGCTCAGGCATGGTGGAGTCCACGAGTTGCGCCCGGTACCGTATGCTCCTGACAGTAACTCCTGCGGGCCCCGGCGCCTGGCTGATGTCCGCGGCGCAGTAGCCGCACGCGGGGCAGCGTTGTATCCAGGCGAAGATTGTTGAGCGCGCCATTTCAGGCGGGCGCGAGTCGAGATCGGGTGCGCCGAACGCATTCGTACTGCCGATTTCGATGTATTCGTGTGCCGTACCGCAGACCGCGCAGGTTTTTGTTACGGGGTAGAGGGTGGTCATGGCGTCCTCCTCGGTCTGACGCTCTGAAGTCGAGACGCGCATCCTCCTGCGGATTGCGTCGGTGTGGCGGGTTCACTTTGGTTCGTTCTCCGCTTACAGTGAAATCTGGCTGTTATGACTCCTTCGTGAGCAATCCATTTCAAAACGCGAATGCACGTAATATCCGGTCGATCATAAGATATCGCCGCCTGACCGTCAATATGGTATTGCGCTTCAGGTTGCAGTCGTGACATTGACAGGAACCACTGCGTTCCTGACAGACGGCGCCCATGTTGAGCGAGCGAGTCCCCGCTGGTGCGGGACTGGTTCCGGGCATGCGTCCACGCTGGGGCGAGGGGCGGCAGCACCCTCCATGCGATGATCCCGACGGTTCAACGGCGGGCGGCGCGGCAGGCGGTTGCCTGATAATGCGTGCCTGTACCTGTCCTCTGGATAGTATCACGATGTATCCGAACCCACAACGCCGTATCTTCCGCTCCTTTCTCGCTATCCTCTGAGCGGCGGCGCCTGTGCAGACATACCGGTGTTGACAAATCAGGCGTCGCCTGCGCTGCGGGCTGATGAGGATTAAGAAATGAATCCGGTAAACCCGTGCTGCCAAGCCGCGTGTCCTCTAAGCTTCGAGCTAAAGCCCTTGCTCAGGACGTAGAAGCCCCCAAGGGGCTTTCACGATCTCAGCCAGGGCTTCAGCCCGCAGCGCCCTATATCTTCATAAGCCCTCGCTCAGGGCATGCGCGTCTCTCGAGACTTGCATGCGCTGAGCAGGGCCTCAGCCCATGACGATACCGGGGTTCCTGGCAAAGCGTAAGGGCGGGTCTCAGACCCGCCCTTACGCCGTCCGAGACGAGGATGACGAGTATGATGGCAGGAGGAGCAGCGTTGCCCGTCGATTCATACCTGCACCGTAGCCATCCCCCCTCGTTTGGCATCCAACCACGCCTGTGCTATAATCCGGTTAACCCGGGGAATGGCTTCACAACGCTGATCGTCGTGCTGTGGCCACCACACGATTGCTGTGCGTCGTTGAAGCCGTATGCAGATTCTTTGCCCGCGCCCTGCAGGGCGCATGAGGACAGGAGGCGAGAATGAAACGTTCGGTTTCTCTCATTATCCTGCTGCTCGTCGCGGCATTGATTGCCGCGTGTGGCGGGCAGCAGGCGGTCACACCCACAGCCGCTCCAACCACTGCGCCGGCGACGGCTGCGCCAGCCAAACCCACTGAAGCAGATTGCCCCAAACCTGAGGTTCTGTGCGTCGGCCTCGTGACCGACGTCGGCGAGATCGACGACAAGAGCTTCAACCAGTCCGCCTGGGAAGGCGTCAAGCGCGCCGAAGCCGAATTGGGCGCGATCGTCAACTATGTTGAGACGAAGGACGCCAAGGACTACGATGCGAACATTGCGCTGTTCACCGAGAAGGGGTACGATGTCATCGTCACCGTTGGCTTTGCGCTCGGTGAGGCGACGGCGAAGGCTGCTGCGGAAAACCCGAATGTGAAGTTCATCGGCGTCGATCAGTTCCAGGCGAAGGAAATTCCGAACGTTGCCGGTCTGATCTTCGCTGAGGACAAGGCGGGTTTCCTGGCAGGCGTGCTCGCAGCCGGAATGTCGAAGAGCAATAAGATTGCCGCTGTGCTCGGCACCAACCTGGTTCCGCCGGTCGTCGCCTTCAAGGAAGGGTATGAGAATGGCGCGAAGTATCTCAAGCCCGACATCCAGGTGATTTCGACCTACCATCCGGGCGGTCTCGACACGGCGTTCACCGACCCGAAGTGGGGCGCTGACCAGGCGAAACTGGCGATTGACCAGGGTGCCGATGTGATCTTCGGCGCTGGCGGCAAGACGGGCAATGGCGCGCTGATTGAGACGGCGGCGAACAAGGGGGTGTACTGCATCGGCGTTGACACCGATCAGTGGGAGACGGTTCCCGAAGCGCGTCCGTGCCTGATCTCGAGCGCGATGAAGCTGATCACGCCGGGTGTGTTCGACCTGATCAAGAAGGCGCAGGAAGGGAACTTCCCCTCCGGCAACTACGTCGGCGAAGTCGGTCTGGCGCCGTTCCACGACTTCGAGGCGCAGATTCCGGCTGAGTTGAAAGCGAAGATCGCTGAGGTTGATAAGGGCCTGCGCGACGGTACGATTTCAACCGGGTACAAGCCGTAATCGTGATGGCGGGCTGCGTCCCGGCAGGGATGCAGCCCATTTGTATTGTCGGAACGCTGCGGGTTGATGAAGTTTGAGAACATAATTCGTATCGCCCGGTTAAGCCTGCGAAGGCAGGCTTCGCAACCGTAGCCCGCGACTTCAGGCGCCGGGCGGGTGGGTGGATAGCGGAATAGTTGTGCAAAAACCATCTAGCCTGCACAGGCAGGCTTCGCAACCGTAGCCCGCGACTTCAGGCGCCGGGCGGGCGGGTGGATAGCGGAATAGTTGTGCAAAAACCATCTAGCCCGCACAGGCAGGCTTCGCAACCGTAGCCCGCGACTTCAGGCGCCGGGCGGGTGGACGGATAGCGGAATAGTTGTGCAAAAACCATTCTAGCCCGCGCAGGCAGGCTTCGCAACCGTAGCCCGCGACTTCAGGCGCCGGGCGGGTGGACGGATAGCGGAATATGTATCCAAAGTCCATCATCCGTTGGGCGCCAGGGTTGTGCGGCACGCCTCTGCTCTCTGCACCCCATCAGGAGCATACGCAGTATGGAACGCGCTGAATCGCAATCTCCTCTGCAGGCGGATCGTCTGGCGCCGGTGCGCAGTCTGCTGCGCGCAATGATCGTGCCGGTTGCCTCGGTCGTCGTTGCGCTGGCGATTGGTGCCGTGATCATCGCTCTCTCCGGCGCCAATCCGCTGGTGGCGTACAGCGCGTTGTTTGAGGGGGGCCTGGGGAGCGGGCGGGCGATTGGGCGCACGCTCGAAAAGGCGACGCCGCTGATCTTCGGCGGGCTGGCGGTGTCGCTGGCGTTCAAGTGCGGCCTGTTCAACATTGGCGCACAGGGTCAGTTGCTGCTCGGCGCCATTTTTGCAGCATTCATTGGTTTCAGCCTGCAGGGTCTGCCTGCCGTGCTGCACATCCCGCTGGCGCTGCTCGTCGGTGCGGTGATGGGCGCGGTGTGGGCGGCGATTGCCGGCACGCTCAAGGCGTTCACCGGGGCGCACGAAGTTATTACCACGATTATGCTCAACTTCGTCGCTTTCAACCTCACCGACTGGCTGGCGGATGGACCCTGGAAGGATCGTTCGCCGGGGAATATTGTGGCGCGCACGCCTGCCGTGGCGCCTGAAGCGCGTCTGCCTGACATCGCTGGCGTGCCGCTGGGGATGATCCTGGCGGTGCTGGCGGCGATTGCGGTCTGGTGGCTGATCTGGCGCACGACGATCGGGTTCGAGTTGCGCACCGTCGGGCAGAATGCCAGCGCGGCAAAGTATGCTGGCATCTCGGTGCGCCGCATGACTGTGCTGGCGATGGTCGCCAGCGGCTTCCTGGCGGGCCTCGGCGGCGCGGTTGAAACGCTCGGCGTCGTGGGGCGGTTTCAGCCGGGATTCAATGTCGGGCTTGGCTTTCAGGCGATCACCATTGCGCTGCTGGCGCGCACCAATCCGATTGCTGTCATTCCGGCGTCGCTGCTGATCGGCGTGATGCAGGCGGGCGCCAGTCGGATGCAGTTCAATTCGGGCGTGGCATCTGAAATCATTGATGTCATTCAGGCGATCATCCTGTTCTTCGTCGCCGCCGACAGCATCATTCGCTGGGTGCTGCGCCTCCGCGCCGAAGAGGGTGAACGGGTGACCCTGAGCAGCGGTTGGGGTTCGTAGGGAGAATGGGGCATGCAGATCACGGACACACTAGCGCGACCGTCGGCGGCGCGGATTCCCTGGGTGACAATCGGGGTGTGGGGCGGGCTGGCGATCCTGGTGCTCGTCGCTTATCTGCGTGCGCCGCAGGCGACAACTGCGGTGCTCACCTCGACGATCCGCCAGTCGACGCCGATCATCCTTGGCGCGCTGGCAGGCATCATGTGCGAACGGTCCGGGGTGATCAACATCGGCATTGAAGGCATGATGCTGATCTCCGCGTTCCTCGGCTTTCTGTTCAATGTGTGGACGGGCGACCTGCTCCTGGCGACGATGGGGGCGCTGCTCGTCGGCGCGGCGGTCGGCGCATTCCACGCGGTGATGTCGATTACGCTCAAGGTCGATCAGATTATCGCCGGTACGGTCATCAATATTCTCGCTGTGGGGCTGACCGGCTATTTCTACCAGCAGGGTCTGACCACCCGCGGCAAGCTGGCGCCGGTGAGCATTCCAGTGCTGGCGGATATTCCGATCATCGGTCCAGTGTTCTTCAGCAACCCGCCGATCACCTACGCCTCGCTGATCCTGATCGTTGTCATTCATGTGATCCTGTTTCGCACCGCCTGGGGGTTGCGCACGCGCGCCGTGGGCGAACATCCCGCCGCCGCCGATACCGTCGGCATCGCGGTCAATCGGGTGCGCTACATTAATGTGATCATCGGCGGCATGCTCGCCGGTCTGGCGGGCGGGTTCCTGACGCTCGAGTCGGTCGGGTCGTTCGAGCGGAATATGACCAATGGGCGCGGCTTCGTGTCGCTGGCGGTGATGATCTTCGGCAAATGGACGCCGTTTGGCGCCTGGGGCGGGTCGTTGCTGTTCGGTTTCGCCAATGCGCTCCAGTCGCAGATCCAGTTCCTCAAAAATCAACTCCCGCCCTGGCTGGCGTGGATCGGCGATCTGCCGCCGCAGTTCATCGGGATGCTGCCGTATGTGTTGACGATCGCCGTTCTGGCTGGATTCGTCGGACGCGCCCGTCCGCCAGCCGCGATCGGGAAAGTGTACGAGAAGGAATGACAATGACCGCCGAGCCTGAGATCGTTCTCGAAGCGCGCAATATCACCAAACGGTTCCCCGGGGTCGTTGCGAATGAGAATGTCAGCCTGAAGCTGCATCGCGGCGAAGTGCTCGCGCTCCTCGGCGAAAATGGCGCCGGCAAAACGACGCTGATGAACATTCTCTACGGCCTGTATCATCAGGACTCGGGCGAGGTGCTGATCCGCGGCGAGCCGGTGCGGATCAGCAGTCCAAGTGAGTCGATCAAACGCGGGATCGGCATGGTCCATCAGCACTTTATGCTGGTGCCGGTCTTTACGGTTGCCGAGAATATCATTCTTGGCGCCGAAACCGGCAATGGTCCGTTTCTCGATCTCAAGGTCGCCCGTCAGCGGATCCGGGAGTTGTCGCGGCAGTATCATCTCGATGTCGATCCTGACGCCTATGTGAAAGACCTGTCGGTCGGTCAGCAGCAGCGGGTCGAGATTATCAAGGCGCTCTACCGCAACGCCGATATTCTGATCCTCGATGAGCCGACTGCCGTGCTGACGCCGCAGGAAACCGAAGAGCTGTTCGCCATTATTCGCTCACTGACCGCGCGAGGCGCGTCGGTCATTTTTATTTCGCACAAACTGAAAGAGGCGCTGGCGATTGCCGACCGGATCATGGTGCTCCGGCGCGGGCGCGTGGTCGGCGAGACGACGCCGCGTGAAGCGACGGAACGCAGCCTGGCGGAGATGATGGTTGGTCGCAGCGTGATGCTGGAAGTTGAAAAAGGTGAAGCGCATCCCGGCGCGCCGGTGCTGACCCTCGAGAATGTCACCGTCCTCGATGATCGTGGTCAGCAGGTCGTCAATGGCGTGTCGCTCGAAGTGCACGCTGGCGAAATCCTGGGCATTGCCGGCGTGCAGGGGAACGGTCAGACCGAACTCGTCGAGGCGATCACCGGTTTGCGTCCGGTGCATTCAGGGCGGGTGCGGATCAATGGGCGCGATGTGACGAACGCTTCGCCGCGCCGCATCAGCGAAACCGGGTGCGCGCACGTTCCCGAGGATCGTCAGGAAGATGGGTTGGTGCTGACCTACACCGTCGCCGATAACCTGGTGCTCAATACCTACTACACGCCGCCGTTCGCCCACGGCATCGTCCGTGATGACCGCGCAATCCTCGACCACGCAAACCGCCTGATCGAACGCTACGATGTGCGCACGCCGGGTGCGCTCACCCTCGTATCAGCGCTCTCCGGCGGCAACAAGCAGAAAGTGATTATTGCGCGCGAACTTTCGCGCGAAGTGCGCCTGCTCATTGCAGCCCAACCGACGCGCGGCATTGACGTTGGTTCCATTGAGTTCATTCACCAGCAGATCATCGCCGAGCGCGACCGGGGCGCGGCAGTGCTGCTCGTGTCGGCGGAACTCGACGAGATTATGGCGCTCTCCGACCGGATCGCCGTGATGTATCACGGGCGGATCGTGGCGACCCTGCCCGCTGCCAGCGCCACGCGCGAAGAGTTGGGGCTGCTCATGGCAGGCGCGCAACCGGTGAATGCCGCGAGCGAACTGGCAACGGACGGGCATGAGCCGGTCAACGTTCAACGGCGCGGCGTCTGAACGCGCTGCAGGTCTGGGTTATCGCAGGCGCGCCGCCCAACTTTCGCCATGTCGTACCAGGTATCGCCGACCTTGACCCGCACCACGTCAGCAGTGAAGTCGTTGTTGGTGCCCTCTTCATCGCTGTTGGAGAAGAGCGACGAGCCGACGCCGTAGATATCCACCGGCACGCCGAGTTCCTCAAAACGCCGGATCTTCTTCGGACTAAACCCGCCGGTTGCGACAATTTTCACATCACGGCACCACTGCTGCGCCAGTTCCATCCACTCCGGCGGCAGCGACCAGCGTTTCCAGGCATCGTCGATTGCCTGGCGCAGGTAGAAGATTAATCGCGGGTTGACTCCCATATCCAGTTTGCGATTGCCAAGCGGCGGCACGCTGACATCACGCAGTTTGTCGCTCGTGTCGGGGCGCACGCCGAATAACTTATAGCGCCGCGCTTCAGTCGTCTGCCCACTGTCCATCAATTCACGGTATCGCTGGAACATCGCGTCCATCACCGCCAGCGCCGTGCCGATACAATCGTTCTCGAAGTCGATCAGCGCAATGCGCGGTATTTCGATCGGACGGGTTTCGGCGAACGCCAGCATGCATTCGACTGTATCGCCGAGGAATGCGGCGATCGCAGCGTGCGCAATCGTCCCGCCGCCGAATCCGCCCCACCAGTCGCCCTGTGCGTCGGTCGAAATGAATGCGCCAAGGGTCTTGCCATAGTCGAGGTTAAAGCGCTGCACTGCGATGTTATAGGCGTACCCGTCTGCCGCCTGCACCTCGTGGGCGTCGAAGCGCGCCGGGAAGAAGAGCACCGGTTTGCCGCGCGCCGCGACCAGCACGTTGTAGACATTCGTGGCAATCCGGGTGGCGCGGGTGAGCGTTCCGAGCGTTGGCGTCTCCAGCAGCGCGAAGTCGCGGTACCGACCGCGCACGCGCAACACAGGCTGCACATTCATCGGGTCGCCGTCGTAGCGCACGATCACCCCGTCGTGCACGGCATCAACCTCGAGCTGGTCGTAAGTATTGACAAAGTTGCCCTGATCGTCGAAGTAGCCGGTGCAGAGTTGCAACATCGCCAGCGCCTTGTCAACGCCAGCGACTACCGAGAACGGACGGCGGCGGGTGAACCACTGCATCTCGACTTCGATGTTGCCAATATCGACATCGTTGAGCGGAATGCCCATCTTCGACAGTCGGGGCGAAACGCCGCCAAACCGGTAGCCGCGCTTTGCCAGCGCACTCAGCATGCCGACGATATTTGCAAAATACTTATCGGAATACCATCCGGTGCGCATGCGTTCGGCATCGAGTTTGAAGGTCTCGTTCGTCAGGCGACGGTTATCGAAGATACTCATAGTAGTATCCCCAGGACATTATTGTTATATTGACACTATTACGAGTATCATATGAGAAGCAGGCGGATTTGTCAAGCGCAACAATCTTGACACCGAACAAATGTTCTGATACACTGAGCCTGGAGATGGACGTGTATCCACGCAGACGATGGAGGCGCTGCCATGTACATGATGTGGTTCGACGACAACACCAAAAAACCGGTCGAGCGGAAGATCGACGAAGCCATTGCGGCGTATACGCGGCATTTCAAAACCCGCCCGAATGTGGTCCTGGTCAATGAGGCGGATCGCACCGAGTTGCCGGGCATTCGAGTGCGGGTCGCCAGTTACGTGCAGCGCAACAACTTCTGGGTCGGTTGGGAGGACGCTGCGGCGATCAACGCAGCGGCACAGGTCGCCACCATGGGCACTGATTGACGGTTGCCCACGTCAGCGGGCTGGTGAGACCCTGGAGTTGCTTGCAGCGCGAGTCGTCGCGGAAGGCGCAGTTGTTGCACGCATGCACCGGCGCGTTGCACTGCCAGCAGAACGGCGCCACGCTGTAAAGCGTCGCCCGACACTGCCAGCACATGATCTCGACCACCTCATTCTCGTCGTATGGCGGGGGCGGAACCCACGGTCCCGACTGATCCTGCAGTGTTGTGAAGGCAGTGGTTGTCGATGGGGGCGCAGCAATGCCGCTCCGACTGTGTGTGCGCAACCATTCCAGTCCAGCCCGGGCGGCAGCGTTGTTCGGGTTGATCGCCAGGACATTCTCCAGCGCGATCTGCTGATCCGCCGGATCGTCAACTGCGCCGCTCAGCCAGAGCCATGCCTGCTCATTCTGTTCATCGCGTTCGATAACCTGCATGAGCAGACGGCGCGCTTCTTCGCGTCGCCCCTCACTCACCGCCAATGCGCCTTCGTACAGCCATCGCGCCAGTTCTATGTCGCTCATATCAACGTATCTCGAATAGCACTACGCGCTCAACGCCGCTGCTAACGCCGCGCACAACCATTGACCATTGACCGGGCGGCGCGTCATCAGGTGCAATCCACGACCATTCCGCCCGCCCGTCGTTGATCGCAACCCGCTCGACCGTCGCCTTTTCGGCGCGACCATCGGGACGGTTGACCCAGAAGATCACTCCTTCGCGTCCCTGCAGCCCTTCTGCAAAGAATTGAAAGAGGGAACCTGCCCGACCACGTCCTGGCGTAACTCCAACCGGCGCCGTCGGTCGTTCGATGGTAACCGCAAGCGTTTGCTCAAATCGACTGTTCCCGCCCCTCACGCGGAAGCGCCAGACGCCGGGCGCAGCATCGTCTGGCGCCGTCCACGCCCAGTCAACCCGTCCGTTGAAGATCCGCGGCTGCTCGACAGCCGTCAGCCTTTCCTCGCCGTCGGGCGCGGTCAAGAAAAATCCAATGGGATCGTCAGGGGCGAACCCGGCGGCGAAGAAGACAAACCGCGTACCGGGGCGTCCGGCAGCGGGGTGCGCATTGACATCAGGCGCGGCTGGCGCTGGCAGCGGCAGAATGGTGAAGAGTCCGACACGCACTGCGCCGCTGCGCTGACCGCGCGCCACCAGCGACCAGGTGCCAGGTTGCGCGTCATCGGGTGATGTCCAGCTCCAGGCGGCGCGTCCGTCGCGGGCGACCCGCCGCTGCAATTCACTGTCGGGGCGGGCGGGCAGGGCGCGCCCGTCGGGCGTATTGACCCAGATGTCAATCTGCTCGCCGCTCTGGAACCCATCCGCCAGAAAGTCGAAGCGTGTTCCCGCCTGACCGGACGATGGGTAAACCCGCGCTGGCGGGGGGAACGACTGCGCCGCTGCAATGCGGGACGCACCAGGCGCAATGAGCGCCGCCAGCGCGACGAGTGCCAGGAAGAAACGCTTCATCGCTCCGTCCGCCTACAACTCCCCGTATTCATCGAGCAGTTCGCGCCACTCGCCGGACAGTTCATCGCGGCGCGCCGCATAGTAGATATGGTCGATCCCGTTTTCATCGCGGTAGACCAGATCGACCTGCTTGCGCATCGGGCGCATATACCCCAGGTTGCCCCACCAGCGCACTTTGCTCTCATCGAGCGGCATATCCTGGAGCGCCATGCGCGCCGCATACTGGCGAACCGTGCCCTCCTCGATGTCCTGCAGCCGCCAGGGCGCATTGCTCAATTCGCCGGTGCGCAGATTGCGGAAGACGAAACGGCGCTCACCGGACTCATCGACGATGATTTCAACCACCTCGATGCCGGTGCGCGGACGCGGCACACGGATCAGGTTCATCCACGCCTCGGTCAGTTTCTCGCGCGGCACGCCGGGATACTCTTTGACCTCATTCCCTTCCTTGCTGCGCATCATCAGGTCGAAGTACACATTGCCCTGCGCATCGCGCCCAATGCGCCAGACGCCGCCGCGTCCGCGCCAGCGCGGTCGCCGGTCGCCCCACGGCGCTGCGCCATTCCCCGGCTCCTCGAACAGATCCGGATCGCCCGGCGTGTCATCGCCGAACGAGCGTGGCTCGTGTTCGAGCGCCTCACCAGCGCGATCATTGATCAGCGCCTGCCAGGCGGGACTCAATCCCCAATCGGAGACGCCGAAGAAGATATGGTCGATCACGCCGTTCGCATCACGGTGCACCAGATCGTACTTGGTGCGGTTGCCCTGCCGGTAGGCGCGCCACAGGCCAAGGCGACCCTTCCACTTCACCTGGCTCTGCAAATCGATCCGCCCTTCGCGCACGTCCTCGAAGCGACTGATGGCATATGCCCACAACCCCTGCGCGTGATCGCGCGTCACCCCCGATGTGGTGCGCAGGTCACGCACCTCGTAGAGCCAGACGCCAGCGCGCTTTTGGGCATCGACAATCTCGACGCCGCTGCGCGGCAGGTCCAGTTCCTGCCCGTTGTCGAGCGGCGTGGCGACGCCTTCCGCCAGCGCGCGCCGACAGAGCTGAATGATTTCGGCGCGATCGGCGATGACCGTCTCGCCTCCCTGCCGCGTGTAGATCACGCCGTCGCTCCCAACGTAGGGCGGCGATTCGGTGGCGCGCACCTCGACGCGCAGCAGATCGCGCCCTTCGTAGGAGATCAACTCAAACGTCAGGTACGGTTGCGGAGTCAACCGTTCCTGCACGCTGCGCCGCAATGTTTCGCTCAACTGATCCGGGTGTTCGACGCCGGTCAGTTCGGCGCTTGTGCCGCCTATGATCAGCGTCCCGCCGCCGACATTCGCCAGCGCCGCGATGTCTCGCCAGAGCGTCTCAGCGGCAGACTCTGGGCGCAGCGCCTGACGGTCGTTCTGTGCGCCGAACCGCAGCGTGTCGATCTCCCATTGCTTCTGATCGCGTTTGGGAACCCGCACCCGGTCGAAATCGTTCGATGCAAACAGTTCCTTCAGCGCAGCAAACGTCGGCGCCGGCAACAGAAACTCGACATAACGATCACCGATGCCGTGGCGATGCCAGCCGTTTCCCTCGCCGGCATTCACCCGCCGCAGCCGGTGCGCATCGGACCCCTGGATGCAGAACATGCGGCGCTCGTAATGTTCAGTCTTCCCATTGTAGAACGTCGGCGACGTAAACTTCTCGTGGTCAGTGTAGAAGTTGATGAATTCGAGCGCGTGCAACGCCGGATGCTGGGTGGCGGCGACCCGCGCCTGACCGCTCGTGCCCATCCGCAGGGTCTCGGTGATGACGCCATTTGGCCCATTGGCATGCGGGGCGATAACGATGCCGCCGGCGCGATTGATGATCTCGTAGGCGTCCGTCACGTGCCGCGTATCGGCAATCGAGCATGCCCCTTTCTTGAGCAGGTCAGGCGGCACGCCGAGTTGCAGCAGCGTCGCTTCGATCAGGCTGATGGGGCGATCCGGCGCAAAAATCCCCAGAATATGCGCGCCGTAGTGTGATGTGAATTCAAACCCTGGCAGAACCGTAATCCGCGCCAGCAAACGTCGGTACTCGTTAAGCCGATGCTGTTCCTCCTCGGTGATGCGCTGCTGGCGTTCAAGCGTCTGGAGAAAATCGATCTCCTGACGCATCAATTCATAGCCGTGAACTGTGTTGTGATCGGTAAATGCGATGATATCGAGACCTCGTCGTTCGGCCTCCTGCAGAATGCTGAGAAATGTGACTTCTGGCTCCGCATAGTCTTCTGAGGCAGGAGTGTGAATGTGTAAATCTGCTCGAAACCATCGCATCCCCCCAGATGAACCATTCCCGCTTTGCGACATAAAGAATGCTCCAAGATGATATGATACTCTGTTTTGATTGCCTGTCTCTGCGCTAACACGACCAATGTGCGCCGACAGATGCCGGGTTGAACGCCAGGTTTTGTGTGACGACGGTCCGCTCTCTTCTTTCCCATTTTCGACCGGTCGCCACGGATGTTCACCCACCTCCTCTCTCGAGTTGCTCACATTCCGCTTTAACTGGTATCATACCCTAAAGCCCGTTATCCTGCAATGTGAAGGTGAGAGGTTCAGGAGCGTATGTCATGCCCGATGCACCGGAACAGATCGATGATCTGATCTACGTCCCCAACCCGGATTACCCGTATCCCTTCCCGGTTCCACAGCCGCCGCATTTCTGGATGACCGAGCAGACTGGCAAACTGTCGGTTGCGGTCGAGCGGTATTTCAGCGGCGAACGGTTGTCGCCGGAAGACCTGCGCCTGCTGCGATCCTACCTGCGCCAGTATGTAGCGCGAGCCATGATTGCGGAGGGGGTCGATCGTCAGGCGCTGTTGCGCAAGATCGACACGCTGAAGAGCAACCGCGATGTCGAGCGGTTTGCCGATGAACTGTCGGAGGCGGGGATCGAACCGTTTTGAGACCCTGGTACAGATGACCGTCACCTGCGCGGTTGGGGCAACGACCGTGCGCCTGTCAGACGCCCCGGTGTCAGCCCACTCACGCGGCAGTAGGCAGGGGTGACAGTCATCTGTCGGCGCGCGCGTTGGGATCGCACCAGTAAGGCGGATTACTTAGACGATCGCATTCAGGACGAATAATTCCTGTCCGCCTACGGAATAGAGAGTATGGCTCAATCCGTAAGAATCCGTTTCGATCCGTGCGTATCCGTGTTCTATGACACACTGTCGATGCTGACCCACGCCTCGCGCAGTTCCACAAGATCGCGGAAGACGAAATCCGGCCGGGTGTCGCTCTGCTCCAGCATCTCCGGTGTTGTGACGCCGGTCAGTACGAGCGCGCTGGCAAGACCCGCAGCCCGCGCCCCGGCGATGTCGGTGTCGAGGCGGTCGCCGATCGTCAGCGTGCGCGTCGCATCCGCCCCCAGGATATCGATTGCAGCGCGGAACATGGTCGGTCCCGGTTTGCCAATGACGAACGGCTCAGTCTCCGTGCTTACGCGCAACAGCGCCAGGAGCGCGCCGCACCCTGGCACGATCCCGTCCTCCGCCGGGAAGGTCGTGTCGGGATTGGTGCCGATGAAACGCGCGCCAGCGCGGATGAGCAGGCACGCCTTCCGCAGCCGCCGGTACGTCACCTCGAAGTCCATCCCCACGACGACAAACGCCGGATGTTCCTCATCCTCAACGAAGTAGCCATCGTCAAAGAGCGCCGTGCGCAACCCGTCCATGCCGATCGCAAAAATGCCCGTGCCGCGCGGCGCCTGGGTTTCGAGCCAGCGCCGCGTCGCCACCGATGAGGTGACGATGCGCGATGCCGGCATATGGATGCCCATGCGCGCGAGTTTGGCTTCGTACTGTGCGGGGGTCATCGTTGCGTTATTTGTGCAGCAGGCGTAGGCGACGCCGCGTGCATCGAGGAATGCCAGCAACTCGCTGACCCCCGGCAGCGCCCGCGATCCGCGGTACAGGACGCCGTCCATATCGAAGAGCACGGCGGTGAAACGGTTCAGTTCAGGCGTCATAAGGCTCCATTACATTCGTTCAGGGGCTTTGATGCCGAGCAGCGCCAGACCGTTCCGCAGCGCCTGCGCTGTCGCCGCTACCAGGCGCAAACGCGCCGCGCGCAGCGCAGGCGTGTCCGCCTTGAGCACCGGGCAATCGCGGTAAAACGCCGAGAGCGCCCGCGCCGTCTCATAGCACCATTCAGCGACGACGAACGGTGCATACCGTTCTCCTGCTTCGCGCACGGCGCCAGGCAGTTTCGCCAGTTGCTTGATCACCGCCGTTTCCGAGGAGTGCGTCAGCAGCGTCGCATCGCCTTCCTCTGCGCCAACGCCTTCGTCTGCCGCTTTGCGCAAAATCGAACAGCAGCGGGCATGCATGTACTGAATGTACGGCGCGCTGTTCCCCTCAATCGCCAGCATGCGGTCCCAGTCAAGCCGGATGTCGCGCCGCGGGTCCTGGTACAGGTCGTTGTAAATCACCGCGCCGACGCCGACCGCTTCGGCGATCGCTTCTTTTTCCGCCTCCGACAGATCAGGGCTTGCCTGATCGACGACGGCGCGCGCGCGAGCATGCGCGTCATCGAGGAGATCCGCCAGATAGACCATATTCCCGGCGCGCGTCGAGAGCGGGCGCCCCTGCTGATCGAAGATCGTCCCGAACTTGACGTGGACCAGTTCAGTGTTTTGCGCATACCCCATCGCGCGCGCCAGCGCGAACAACTGGCGGAAATGCAGTTCCTGCCGCGCATCAACCACATAGATGATCTTTGCCGGGTGAAATTCGCGCTCACGGTAAACGATGCACGCCAGGTCGCGCGTGTGGTAGAGCGTGCCGCTGTCGCTGCGCTGCAGCAGGAACGTCGGCAGCCCTGGCTCCAGTTCTTCAACCACCACTGCGCCGTCCTCATCGCGGTAGGCGACGCCTTTCTCAATCGCTTCCTGGATCAACCCATCGAGCATGGGCGCATAGAAGCTCTCGCCGAGCATATAATCGAACCGCACCCCCAGCCGGTCATAGTTGCGCTGATTGGCTTTGATCGTCAGATCGACCATCCACTGCCACAGTTCGCGCGCCAGCGGATCGCCCTGCTCGAGTTTGAGCGACCACGCGCGCGCCTCATCGTCGTGATTGGGTTGCGCCGCGCGCGCCTGAAGTTCCGCGATCCACTCGCGCTTCGCCAGCGCCTCCGGGTCGTTCCGCTCGAGTCGCCGCGTCCACTCAGCGGCTTCCTCGCGCAGCGCCACATCTTCTTTGACGAGCGCGCTGTACCGCGCATACAGTTTATCGAGCGCAGCAATGGCGTCTTCATCGTCGCCTTCCGGCTTCCCCCAGCGCACGATGGCGGCGATGTTCATGCCAAACTGCTTGCCCCAGTCGCCCAGATGATTGTCGCCGATCGCGCGATAGCCGAGGAAGTCGAAGATGTGGTAGAGCGACTGACCGATGATCGTCGAGCGAATATGCCCGACGTGCATGGTCTTCGCCACATTGGGCGACGAATAATCGATGACGATCGTCTTCCCGGCGCCCTGGTCATCGCTGCCATACCGCGAGCCAAGCCGTTCGACCTCCGCGAGAACCGCAGCCGCCAGGTGCGCGGCGTTGAGGGTGAAATTGACGAATGGTCCTGTGGCAACAATCGAACCAATCAGCGATCCCGGCGGCGCCTGCACCTTTTCGACAATACGCTGCGCCAGTTGCGGCGGCGCGATGCCTGCCTCCTTTGCGGCGCGAAATGTCGGGAACGCCAGATCCGCTGGAATGTTCGGCTTAGGCGTGACCAGTTCGATCAGATGCCCGGCGACCAGATTGGTTTCAGCAATAACATCGTGCGCCTCGCGCACAAAACGATCAAGCGCGTACTCCATACCGCCCTCAACATTATGTGACCAGCGGCAGTATACCGGGAACCTGTTCCTGATGCAAATTCCTGTAAGAGATTGTTCATCTGTGCCGCTTGAGCGCCCGCAGCAGCATATGATACGATAGACAGGAGGTAAAATAATTGTTATAGCACCGTGCATATATGTCGGCTCGTCAGCGATTGCGTTTGACCATACGCTCCAAGATGACGCTGGTGGCGCTGGTGCTTGCGCTGGCGCCGCTGCTTTTTGTGAGTGCGCTCAGTCTCTCAGCGCTCGACCGCGCCCGCGGTATTGCGGTGCAAACCGCGTCGGACGCCCTGCGCGATCAAACCGAAGCAGACCTCGTCCGCTGGGTGACCGATAAAGCCAACCTCTACGATGCCAAACTGGAGAGCATCTACCATCAGGTCGAGACGATCGTCAGGTACCAGCCGGTCGAGTCTGGCGTTGTGAAAACAGTCTCAGACCGTCTCTGGGTGGCGCCGGACGGTCCCACGCCCGACGCGATGCGCGCCCACGCCAAGACGATCGCGCGCGCCCGCCAATATATCCCGCTCCTGCGCGCGTCGGTCGATCAGGAAGGCATGGTGAGTCTGGGGTACGTGGCGTTCGAGGATGGCGGCGTTCTCGCCTTCGACCACGATATCATCGATGTGCTGGAGGACATCAAGCCCTTCGATCCGCGTCAGCGCAGTTGGTACATCGCTGCGCGCGAGGCGGGCAGGACGGTGTGGGTTGATACCTACGTCGATGCCAATACCAAGAAACTGACCACCACATGCGCTGCGCCGCTCTACGATCAGAACGGCGCGTTCATTGGCGTTGTCGGGTTCGATGTGCTGCTTGAAACAATCCAGCAGGACATCCTGTCGATCGACATTCCGCCTGGCGGGTCGGCGTTCCTCATCAATCAGCGCGGCGACGTGCTGCTGCACAACACGCTGTTGAGTCGTCAGGGGCGCTGGGATCAGCCGATCGCCACCGATAATCTCTTGAGTGACCCCAATCCGCAGATGCGCGAGATCGCCAGGCGTATGACGCGCGCGGAGCGGGGGGTCGAGCGTCTGACGATTCAAGGAGAAGAAGTTTATCTGGCATTTGCGCCCATCTCCAGCGCCGGATGGAGTGTTGGCATTGTCATCCCTTCCACTGAAGTCACCGGATTGGCGCAGCAGGTCAGCGAAGTGATCACCCAGCGCCAGGATGTGTTGAGCGGGCAGATTGTTCTGGTGATTGCGCTGAGCGTGATCGTTGTCTCCGTCCTGAGCATGCCCGCTGCATTGATTCTGACGCGCCCCCTGCGTGAATTGCAGGCGGCGGCGCAGCGCGTCGCCGCTGGCGATCTGACCTATCGCGTCCCTGAGTCGGGCGATTATGAGATCGCAAATGTCGGGCATTCGTTCAACACCATGACCAATGCGCTCCGCGAGAAGATCAACGAACTGGAATTGAACCTGCGTCAACTGGCAGCATTGAACGAAGTGTCGAACCAGTTCCGCATGATCGGGTCGGTGCGTGAACAGATCGACGCCATTCCAAAGGGAGCGTGCGAGTGCCTGGGGTTTGACCGCGCCGTTCTCTACCTGATTGAACAGCGTCAGTTGCGCCCTGTGAGCGCCTGGATGACTGCAGGTGATGCGGACCGGATTGCTCAGGTGCTGGCGGACGCGGAACTAATTCCGCTCGAGAGCGAGACAGTGGCGGCAGATGTGGTGCGGAGCGGGCAGGCAGTGATTATCAGCGATGCGTCTGCACAGTCTCCGTCGGGCAGCGCGGTGCAGGCGCCATTGTTCGGGCGCGAGAGGCGGGTCATTGGTTTACTCGTTGCGTCCTTCGACGGATCAGGGCGGGCGCCGACGCCGCGCGACGCTGCACAGTTGATGACCTACGCCGGGATGTCTGGTCTGGCGCTTGAAAATACCATACTCTACGCCGATCTTGAACGTCAGGTGGCGCAACGCACGGCGGAATTGCGCACGGCGCTGGCGCGCGCGCAGGAGGCAGATCGCCTGAAGGGGCAGTTTCTGGCGGCAGTGTCGCACGAACTGCGCACGCCGCTCAACGCCATCATCGGCTTCTCGACCGTGATGCTCGATGAAATCGATGGTCCGATCACGCCGTTGCAACGCGAGGATCTGAAGATCATCAATCGGAATGGTCGTTTCCTCCTGCACCTGATCGATGAGTTGCTCGATCTGGCGCGAATCGAAGCAGGTAAAATCGATCTGGAACTGGCGCCGCTCGATGTACGCCCCCTGATCGTCGAAGTGACCGAAACGGTGCAGGGGTTGCTGCACAATCGCCAGATTGCGCTCAACCTGTCGTTGCCCGAACGTTTACCGTATGCCTACGCCGACGCTGCCAGAATCCGTCAGGTGCTCCTCAATCTGCTCTCGAACGCTGTCAAGTTTACCCGGCAGGGAAGCGTGACCGTCAGCGCGCGCTGTGTCGCAGCGCCCAACATTCACCCGGGGTTGGCAGATTCGAGCGCCGTCATTGTGCGCGACGGGCAGCGCCTGTATCCCTACATCGCAGTCAGCGTCCGCGATACCGGCATTGGTATTGCACCAGAAGACCTGACGCGCATCTTTGAGGCGTTCCATCAGGTGCGCTCCGGCGACCGGCAGCGCGGCAGCGGACTGGGACTGGCGATCAGCCGACGCCTGATCGAGGCGCATGGCGGGCGCATCTGGGCGGAAAGCGAACCAGGCAAAGGAAGCGTCTTCACATTCATCCTGCCTTGCGCTGTGACGCCGCGCAACCATCGTCCCGGATGCAATGCCGACCTGTCAGGCGACGCAACTGTGCGGCGAGTTGAAGTTCACACCACGCTCATCGACCAATGACCGAACCCGTCACCATTCTGTACATCGAAGATAACCGCGACAATCAGTTGCTGGTGCGCCGCATTCTGGAGGCGCGCGGGTACGCCCTTCAGATCTGTGAAGACGGACCCTCCGGCATTGCACTGGCGCGCGAAAGCCAGCCGGCGCTCATCCTGGTCGATATCAACATTTCAGGGATGGACGGTTACGAGACGACGACCCTTTTACGCAGCCTGCCGCATCTGCGAACAACGCCAATCATTGCTATCACGGCTGATGTTCGCCCTGGAACGCGCGAACGCGCATTGACTGCAGGGTGTGACGGGTTCATCACCAAACCGATTGATCCGCGCCTGCTCCCCGATCAGATTGCCGAGTTTCTTGGCGGGAAGCGCGAACTGCTGCCCACAAGCCTGGAAACGACGATGCTGCGCGAGTACAACGCCAAACTTGTTGAGCGGCTCGAGCGGCAGGTGCGTGAACTGAGCGCCCGCAACGCCGAACTGCAAGAACTTGATCGCCTCAAGAACACCTTCCTTGCGACCCTCTCGCACGAACTGCGCACGCC
>JANWXL010000406.1 GCA_025055265.1 Roseiflexus sp. | reverse complement strand
TGCGAATGTTGCGCCCCAGGCGACCATCCATCCCCACAGTCCCATTCCTGCAACAATACTGGCGCCGCACGCGCCCGCCAGAATCCCGCAGCGCAGCGCCAGCAGGATGAGCAACGTCATCGCGGGCGCCAGCGCGATGAGTACGAATCGCTGCCAGGTCTGCGGACTCAGCGGACGGAGTGTGATGTTATCTGTAAATACGCCAAGCAAACGCCTGTCCTGGGGGGCGCGCGCGGGCGCTGTTTCCAGCGTCACCGCTTGACCTGCTCCAGCTCCTGCAGGTGAGAGCGCAAGCATCAGGCGACGTGGTGCATGACTGGCTAGCAGGGATATGGATATCCGCTGATCCAGGCGCAGGGTCAGCGTCCGTTCCGGCAGAGGATTCGGCGAATATGTCCGAAACGACAGCACGACCGCATCACTTGAAAGAGGGGGAATAAGGATGTGTGCCGTTGGTCGGGTAAAACGGTACTCGCCGCTCTCGTTCCGCTCGACCGGATAGAAATCGATCAGGAGTGCCGGACGATGAACGGCGTCGCTCTCCCTGAGCAACGCCGCGACAGTCAGGAGGAGAGCGGCGGTGATCAGCATCCCGCTGATGACCTGCTGGCGCCATTCGCGTGTGGGTTTCATTCAGATGATCATCAACCGCAAGTGCACGGGTCTTGAGCATCGCTTTTGACTAAGCGATGGGATGGCAGGAGCGAAACGCGGCGGCAGCGGACAGTACGCCGCCGCGTCAGCATCAGTGCGTCGTCGATCTCAGCACTCGCAGCGCTGGCTATCGACGTCTTGTTTCAAAACCGCCTCAAGGCGCTCGCGCCTTTCCTACTCCTGGTCATATGCTTTGATGTACAGATCGATGATCTCCTGTCGGGTAGGCTTGCGCGGATTGTTTGCCGGACTGCCGCTGTCAATCGCAGCATCCGCCATCGACGGCGCCAGTTCGATCAGGCGTTCGCGCTCAACCCCCAGTTGCTTCAGCGATGGAATCTTGATGTCGCTGACCAGGCGCCGGATAGCGTGCACCACGCGATCAGCGGCTTCCATGATCGACAGACCCTGGATCGGCTCGCCCATGGCTTCGGCGATCTGCGCGTAGCGTACCGGATCGCCAACGATGCTGAACTCAGTGACGACTGCCAGCAATGCCGCGTTAGATACCCCATGCGCGATGTGGAAGTGCGCGCCGATCGGACGCGACATGCCGTGGACCAGCGCCACCGATGAATTGCTGAACGCCACGCCCGCCTGAAATGCACCAAGCATCATCTGCTCGCGCGCCTCGATATTGTTGCCGTTCGCCCATGCCTGGCGAATATTCTGGGAGATCAGCCGGATCGCCGACAGACAGAAGATATCGGTCATCGGCTGGCGCTTTACCGATACATACGCCTCGATGGCATGCACCAGCGCATCAACGCCGGTCGCCGCCGTGACGCTCTGCGGTGATGAGACCGTCAGCATCGGATCGACGATCGCGATAGTCGGCATCAGGTAGGGGCTGCCGATCAACATCTTCACATCGGTCTTCTGGTCGGTGATCACGGTATAGACCGTCGCTTCGCTGCCGGTGCCCGCAGTTGTAGGAATGGCGACGACCGGCACACCGGGTGCGCCAATTTTCCCGATCCCTTTGTATTGTTCAATCGAACCGGGGTTTGTCACCAGCACGGCGATGGCTTTCGCGGTATCGATAGGGCTGCCGCCGCCAACCGCCACGACAAAGTCGCAGTTGCCTTCTCTGTACGCCTGCAACCCTTCCTGAACGTATTCCACGACGGGTTCGGTATTCACGCCAGCGTAGATCGTGCTGGCAATGCCGCTGTCGGCAAGGTATTGCTCGACTTTACCGACCAGTCCCAGACTGAGCATGATCTTGTCGGACACGATCAGGGCTTTCTTCCATCCGCGCTTCTGACACTGGACGCCGACCTGCTCGGCAGCGCCGGAGCCGATCAGAACCTGCGCAGGCATGAGAAACTCTCGCGGCGGCATCATAGACAGCCTCCTTCAGTCTGGCATCACTCGCTTTTTGACCCTTCGATGAGGCACAGTGTAATATAGATGAAGCAGTGCGTCAACTGCATAATAATCATAATAATGTTGTGCTGGTGTTTTTTGCCTTCTTTTCCAGCGATACTCCGAGGGTTATCCATTGGAGATCTCAACCAGTCTGCGATGAATCCGATCCGCCGCGTGCGCCCATGTCCAGCGGCGCGCCGCTTCCTGCGCTGCACGCGCGCCAATCTCTCGCGCTTCGTCGGGGTGGTCATATACGTGGCGCATCAGTGCGATCAGATGATCGACATCCGGTTCCGCCCAGCGCCATCCCAGGTAGTAGGGGCATTTGGCATCGGCGGCGACCAGTCGCCGCACCCGCAGCGGGTAGCCGACTTTGCGATGGAAGAATTCGGTCTGCCCGCTCCAGTCGGTGGCAATCACCGGCAGCCCGCATGCCATTGCTTCGAGGATCGGCAATCCCCATCCCTCGCCGCGCGTCGGCAGCACAAAGCAGTCGGCGCTGCGGTAGAGCGCTCCCAGACTCTCGTTGCTGATGTGCTGGTTGTAGAGCAGCGCAATCGGCGGAGTGTCGGCGGGCAGGCGGAGCGCGGCGATCTGTCGCGCCACATCGACCTCTGCATCGAAATTATTGACCCGCAATACCAGCAGCACGTCGTCGCGCCGGGTAAATGCCGCTGCATATGCGCGCAAAAGCATCTCTGGCGCTTTGCGTTCGCCCCACTCGAAGACCGATAGAAATGTGAATCGTTCTGTGATCCGATGCGCCGGTCCATCTGGTCGAAAACGTGCCGGATCATACCCCAGCGGCATAACATAGACGGGGCGCGTCACCCCGGCATTGGCGAAGACCGTCGCCCCCCAATGGCTCGGCGTCCAGACCTCGTCCATCGCGTTGCAGGCAGCGACCCACTCGCGCGGCAGTCCGTCGACTTCCAGCATGGTGTAGCCAATTTTGTACCCTGCGTGATCGGTGTAGAACAGGTCCGCCTGGTCGTAACTCACCTGCGGCGCATCGTCGTGTGGCGCGCGCGCGGCGGCAGCCAGGAGCGTCGGGTGGCGAATCGTTCCCGGCATATGCCATGGCGTCGGGCGATACGTCAGATCAATGCCGCGCGCCGCCAGTTCAAGCGCCAGCGCCTCGGAAGAGACGGCGTATCCGATTGGGATGCCCCAGCGCGACTGCCAGACGATGGAGAGACGAGGCGGCGAGAGGGTGTGATCCGGGTGTGATGAGGCAACGGTAACATCTGTGTCGTGCGCAGGCGACTGGCTCATCATTGCATGTGCGACCTTCTCATCTGCAGTTCCGCTACGCCTCTGGCGGCGACCATCCGCGCGGGTTGGCGGCCCATGCCTCGACGAGTTCCCGCGCCTCCGCTGTCAGGCGCCCAGTGTGGTGCGCCACGTCGATCACGGCGGCAAGCGTCGCCAACGGTATAAGATTGAGATCCGCCGCTTCAAATCGGGCAGCGGTCTCTGCCCATCCCCAGGTGAAGATGCAGATGCAGCGCGTCACCAGCGCCCCTTCGGCGCGCAAGGCTTCCGCTGCCTGAAGCGCGCTCTCGCCAGTGCTGACGGTGTCTTCGAGGAGAACCACACGTCGCCCCTTGACCGCCGCTCCCTCCACCTGCCGTCCGCGTCCGTGTCCCTTGGCAGTGCTGCGCACATACGCCATCGGAATGCCGAGCGTCTCCGCGACCCATGCAGCCCATGGAATGCCGCCGGTGGCAGGTCCGGCGACGATCTGCGCGTCGGTGCACCGCGTCACGAAACCGCGGGTCACGATCCGTCGTGCGGCGACATCGCCCAGCAGGATGCGATTGTCGCAGTAGATCGGCGAACGCAGACCGGACGCGAATGTGAAAGGTTCGTGCGGGCGAATCAGCAGCGCGCCTGCTTCCAGGAGGGTGGATGCAATCTCAAGGGTAGTATCAGCGGTCATGGCAATCCTTTCGCAGCATCATCGTATGTTGCCAGGTCTGGATCGCGCAGGCGGGCTTCGCTTCCGGTAGCCTGCGGTTGATGAACGTGGAGAAATAAATCCTGCAGACCTGTGCTGCCAGGCTGCGCGTTCTTTGAGCTGCGGGCTAAAGGTTTTTGAAAAATTTATTCCGCTATCCATCTGCTCGCCCGGCGCCTAAAGTCGCGGGCTACGGTTGCGAAGCCCGCCTGCGCGGGCTAGACCGGGCGATACCGAATTATTTTCCCAAACACCATAAGCCCTCGCTCAGGACGGGAAGCCCCAGAGGGGCTTTCACGATCTCAGTCAGGGCTTATGGTTTTTGAATAGATATTCCGCTTGCCCAACGCAGCATTCTCAACAGCCTACCGTATCATACCACAGGCGCGGGAGGCAAAAGATGTTCTGTTGCGGCATCCATTCGCCAGTTTCTCAACCTTCAACCGGAGATATCTTCCATTATCAGCCTCCATCGTGCTATACTACGCAACGTGTGGTTCAGGCGGACAGTGTAGTCCTGACTCAGTATGCTCAACGAGGAGGGTAGGAAGTATGACTATGGAGCAGGAAAGCGCGCTCGCCAGCGCGCAGCGCCAGTTCGATATCGCTGCCGACATCCTGCAGCTCGAACCTGGTCTCCGCCGCATCCTGCGAGTTCCGCAACGCGAACTGACGGTGACGTTTCCAGTTAAGATGGACAATGGTCAGATTGAAACGTTTGTCGGGTATCGCGTGCATCACAACATCACCCGTGGTCCAGCGAAGGGGGGCATTCGCTACCATCCCGATGTCACAATCGATGATGTGCGCGCCTTCAGCATGTTGATGACCTGGAAGTGCGCCACGGTCAATATCCCCTACGGCGGCGCCAAGGGCGCAGTGGTGGTCGATCCGCGCAAGCTGTCAATCGGCGAGCTTGAGCGCCTGACTCGCCGCTACACGTCAGAAATCAGCGTTCTTATCAGCCCGGAGCGCGATATTCCCGCGCCCGACATCGGTACCAACCCGCAGATCATGGCCTGGATCATGGACACCTACTCGATGCATAGCGGTCACACGGTTCCGGCGGTCGTGACTGGCAAACCGATCGAGATCGGCGGTTCCTACGGGCGACGTGAGGCGACTGCGCGCGGGCTGGCGTATGTGTTGCGCGAAGCCGCCGAAGCGTTGAGTTTCCCGATTGCGGGCGCGCGGATTGTAATTCAGGGATTTGGTAACGTCGGCGCCACCTGCGCGCGTCTGCTGGAAGAAATGGGCGCAACGATCATTGCAGTATCGGATAGCAAAGGCGGCATCTACCGGCGCAACGGCCTGCCGCTTGCATCGGTCATGGCGCACAAACAGCGCACCGGTACGGTCGCCGATTTCCCTGAAGCGGATCGTGTGACGAATGCCGAGTTGCTCGAACTTCCCTGCGATATCCTGGTGCCGGCTGCGGTTCAGATGCAGATCACCGCGCGCAATGCCGATCGCATTCGCGCAAGAATTATTGGCGAGGCGGCGAATGCGCCGACCACGCCGGAAGCCGATGCAATCCTGTACGACCGCGGCATTTTTGTCATTCCCGATATCCTTGCCGGCGCTGGCGGCGTGACCGTCAGTTATTTCGAGTGGGTGCAGGGGTTGCAGGAGTTCTTCTGGACTGAACGCGAAGTCAATGCGCAACTCGAGCGCGTGATGGTCGGCGCGTTCAATCATGTGCTGCGCACAGCGCATGAGCGCCGTGTCCACATGCGAACCGCCGCCCATCTGATTGCCGTCAGCCGGGTGGCGGAAGCGACGCGCATCCGCGGCATCTATCCGTGAGGCGGTATGATCGGGCGGCGCAGGCGCCTCGGCGAGTGGGGCGAAACACTGGCAGCGCGCTATCTGGCGCATTGCGGATATGAGGTGCTGGCGCGAAAGTGGCGCTGCGCCGCTGGTGAGATTGATATCGTTGCACGGCATGATGGCATGCTGGTCTTTGTGGAAGTGCGCGCCCGAAATGGCAACGACCCGGGGATGGCTGCCGAGTCGATCACCGATGCCAAGCGTGTGCGCCTGATGACGCTCGCCAGTGCGTTTCTCGAGTCGCATCGTCTCCCTGCCGATACGCCGTGGCGGATCGATGTCGTGGCAATCGCTGCCGGATCGCATGGACGGGCTGCGTCAATCGAGCATATTCCGTATGCAGTTGAAGAGACGTAGCGCACCGACTTTCTGAAGAGGCTGACCGATGGCATTTATCCACCCGACTGCTGAAGTATCGCCGCAGGCTGAAATTGGCGAGGGAACGCGCGTCTGGCACGGCGCGCAGATCCGCGAACGCGCCAGGCTCGGCAAGGGGTGCATCGTCGGAAAGAATGTCTATATTGATTTTGAGGTTGTCATCGGCGATCACGTCAAGATCCAGAACAATGCGTCGCTCTATCACGGATTAACCGTTGAGGACGGCGTATTTATCGGACCGCACGCCATTTTTACCAATGATCGCATCCCGCGCGCCATCAATCCCGACGGCTCGCTCAAAGGCGCCGCCGATTGGGTCGTCGGGCGAACGCTGATCCGGCGGGGTGCGTCGATTGGGGCAGGCGCCATCATCGTGACGGGTGTGACGATTGGCGAGTGGGCGCTGTGCGGCGCGGGGGCGGTCGTCACGCGCGATGTGCCTGCCCATGCGATCGTCGTTGGTAACCCGGCTCGGATTATCGGGTACATCAGCGCAGGCGGCGTGCGCTGCGCAACCCAGGAAGAGGCTATCGAGCGCACGGCGCAGGAGCAGCAGATTGCTTCGTAAAGCGGCATCCGTGCGCGGGTCTACGGGAGGAAGAGGGTGGAACACAAACGTGTCAGTGATGTCATGCACTACGGCGTGATTTCGTGCCGGGTCGAAACGCCGGTCGAAGAGGCGCTGGCGCTCATGCAGGAGCACCGCATCCACGCGCTGGTGATCGTCGATGGGCCTGGCTACCTTGCAGGGATCGTGTCGCAGACCGACCTGCTGCGGGCGTGGAAGGAAGGGTCGTCGTTCGAGGCGGTGATGCGCGGTCCGGTCGGCGACATCATGACCCGCAGCGTGGTGACGTGCATGCCGGAAATGGAACTCGACCGCGCCATTCAGTTGCTCAACCGCCACCGCATCCATCGGCTCGTCGTCGTCGAAGAGCGCAACGACGGGCGCTTCTGGCCCGTCGGCATCCTGTCGATGACCGACATCGTGCGCGCGCTGGAGAGCGAGGGGTCCTCCCGGTGAGGGTGTGCCTGAAAAATCTACCTCTGTGAGCGAGGGATCAGGTGCAGGTGGGTCCAGGCAGTGTTGTGCCGTAGAGCGCCTCGTTGATAAAGTGCGCCTTCCTCCAGAAGCGGGTATAATGAAGGCGGTTCAGTCGTGTATATCGATGATTTCATCTGGTTGCCCGATGTCGCTGAGAAACTGGCCAGTAAGCATCGTCTTTTTCAGGAAGAGGTCGAAGAAGTGTTCTTCAACCGGCCGCAGTATCGTTTTGTGGAAACGGGGTACAGGTTGGGAGAAGACGTGTATGCGGCGTATGGGCAGACGGACGCAGGTCGGTATGTGATTGTGTTTTTTATCTACAAGGCGACAAATGCCGCCTTGATCTTGAGCGCACGCGATATGGATGCAAAGGAGCGTAGACGTTATGAGCGAAAGTGAAGAGCCACAACTGACCAGTATTTCAAAAGGGCAGACGATAGACGAGATCGCTGAGTTTTGGGAGACGCATAGTCTGGCAGATTATTGGGATCAGACTCGCGAAGTAGTGTTCGAGGTTCGTGCTCAACGCACATGGCGCGTTGCCCTTGATCCAGAGATTTATGCTCAACTCAAGGCGCAGGCGCGTAGACGAGGTATTACGCCTGAAACGCTGGTGAATCTGTGGCTGCTTGAACGCTTGTCGAAACAGAGCGCTGAGACTGGACATGTAGAAGCAACAACTACTCGCCAATAAATAAAAATGCCTTCTTCTCCTGTGCTCCGTACAGGATCATGATGCAGCAGCGCCTACAGATTGCTGAGCCTGGTACATATCACCTGCCTGTTAACGAAATCATCCAGGGTGATTGTATTCAGGTCTTGAAAACATTCCCCGAGAAGTCGATAGACCTGATCTTCGCAGATCCGCCTTACAACCTTCAGCTTCGCCACGAATTGCTTCGCCCTAATCAGACGGTTGTGGACGGCGTCGATGACGAGTGGGATCAATTCGAGGATTTTCAGGAATATGATGCCTTTACCCGCGCCTGGCTCAGTGAATGCCGCAGGGTGCTCAAAGACGATGGCACGATCTGGGCTATAGGTACGTACCATAACATCTTTCGCGTCGGGGCGATTATGATGGATTTAGGGTACTGGATATTGAACGATGTCATCTGGCATAAAACAAATCCGATGCCGAATTTTCGCGGCGTTCGTTTTCAGAATGCAACCGAGACATTGATATGGGCGAAGAAGTCCGCTGATCAGAAGAAATACACGTTCAACTACCACGCCATGAAGCATCTTAATGAAGAGAAGCAGATGCAGAACGTCTGGCATATTCCGCTCTGCACCGGCGCCGAACGGGTGAAGGTCAATGGCAGGAAGGCGCACTCGACGCAAAAGCCGGAAGCGTTGTTATACCGCGTGATACTGGCATCAAGCAATCCCGGCGATCTCGTCCTCGATCCATTCTTCGGTTCCGGCACCACTGGCGTTGTTGCACGAAGGCTGAAGCGAAATTATATCGGCATCGAATTGGATCCAACCTATGTCGAGATCGCCAGAAAGAGGATCGAGCATACACCGGTATCGTTCCTTGATGATGAACTGCTCGAAACAAAATCGAAACGCGATATGCCGCGCGTTGGTTTTGGCCAGCTTGTTGAGTCGCACTATATCAGCGCTGGTCAGAAAGTCTACTCGAAAGATCGAACAGTCGTAGCAGTTGTCAGGGCAGACTCACAACTGCAATGGGGCAATATCACCGGTTCTATCCACAAAATAGCCGCTCTCACTCAGAATAAGCCCGCCTTCAATGGATGGGAGTACTGGTACTGCGAGGATCGAGAGGGCAATCTGGTCAGTATCGATAGCATTCGTGAACGATATCGAGCAGAGAACGGTCTGCTGTCGTAATGGCTTTTGAGAATTAATCCGGTATCACCCGGTCTACCCTGCGCGGGCGGGCTTCGCAACTGAGCTGCGGGCTAATGAACATCAAAAATTAAATCCAGCACAGCCCGCGCAGGCAGGCTTCACAACCGTGGCCAGCTTCAGTCGCCGGGCGCAGCTCAACCAGGGCTTATGGAGTTTGAGAAAATAACCACGTATCGGCCAATCTAGCCCGCGCAGGCGGGCTTCGCAACCATAGCCCGCGACTTGAGGCGCCGGGCGGGGGGTTTCACCCCACCAGCAGCGCCAGCGGCTGCTCCAGCAATCGCTTCACCTCATTGAGAAACTGCGCAACTTCGGCGCCATCGGTGACGCGGTGGTCCGCCGAGAGGGTCAGCATCATCAGGTGCTTCGCCACCACCTCGTCGCTGTCGTCTTTGAATGCCGGGACGCGCCGGATCATTCCAACTGCCAGGCTGGCCGCCTGCGGCGGCGTGATGATCGACGTGAACTCGGCGATGCCGTACATCCCCAGGTTGCTGACCGTAAACGTGCCTCCCTGAAGTAGATCGGGGGTGATCTTTCCGTCGCGCGCCAGGGCGACGAGCCGTTTGGCTTCACGCGCGATCGAGCCGAGCGAGCGATCCTGACAATTCGTGATCACCGGCGCCATCAGTCCGCTCTCCAGCGCCACCGCAATGGCGATATTGATCGTCGGATGCCGGATGATCCCCTCATCGCTGTAGGAGGCGTTGAGATTGGGGAAGGCGAGCAGCGCACCAGCGCATGCTTTGACGACCATATCATTGACCGAGAACTGTTCCTCTTTTGCGCATCCTGCATTCGCCTGTGCGCGCAATGCGAGCGCCGCACCCATATCGACTTCGATGGACACGAAGATGTGCGGGAACTGTTGCCAGCTTTGCAGCATGCGGCGCGCGATGGTTTTGCGCATGTTGCTCAGTGGCACGACGACGCCTGCCGCTGGCGGCAGCGGTGCAGTGACCGGCGCCGGGGCAGGCGGCAGTACGGTGGGCGCAGGCGGCGCTGCGGGCAGCGGTGCGGGCACGGGCGCCGCTGGCACTGCCGCGGGCGCGGGCGGCGCTGCTGGCAGCGGTGCAGGTGCAGGCGCTGGCGTTGGTGCTGCCTGCACTGGGGCGACTGGCGCCGGGGCAGGCGGCGGCGCGACCGGAACGGGTGCAGGCGGCGCGACTGGAGCGGGGGCGGGGGCTGGCGCAGCGCCGCGCGCAGCCAGGTATGCTTCGATGTCTTCCTTTACGATGCGTCCGGCTGGACCGGTGCCGCGCACCTGACGCAGATCGATGCCGTGCTCACGCGCCAGGCGACGCGCCAGCGGTGATGCGCGAATCTCACCCGCCTCTACTGCCCGCGCCTCGCCAACTGGCTGCGGGGCGACTGGTGCGGGAGCTTCGGCAACTGGCGCGGACACGGCTGGCGCCTCAGCGACAGGAGCGGCGGGTGCGGGCGCCTGCGCGCCATTGCCGCCGTCGAGCCGGGCAATCACCGCATTGACCGGGGCAGACTGCCCCTCCTGGACGACGATCTCGGTGAGAATTCCCGATGCAAACGCTTCGATCTCGATCGTGACCTTATCGGTCTCGATTTCGGCAATCGGCTCGCCGCGGCGAACTTCGTCACCCGGCTTCTTCAGCCAGCGAACGATCGTGCCCTCCTGCATGTCGAAGCCCATCTTGGGCATGGTAATATCGGGCATAGGTATCTCCACTACGACAGCGTCTTTCGGATCGCCTGCACGATCCGATCAACCGTCACGACGGTCTGTAACTCCAGATTCTTTGAGTAGGGCATCGGCACTTCACGGAAATTGACCCGTGCGATTGGCGCATCCAGGTAGTCGAAGCCATACTCGTACAGGCGCGCCGCGATCTCGGCGCTCGTGCCGAACGATTGCCAGTCCTCCGTCACCACAACGGCGCGGTTGGTTTTCTTGAAACTTTCGAGCGCCACACTCATATCGAGCGGTCGTAGCGTGCGCAGATCGACGATTTCGACTTCGATCCCGTCGCGGGCAAGAATATCGGCGGCCTGCTGCGACAGATGAACCATACGCGAATAGGTCACGACGGTAATGTCGCGTCCCTCGCGCGCCAGGCGCGCCTTGCCGAGCGGGACCGTGTAACTCTCCTCTGGAACCTCGCCTTTGACCGTATACATCAGCGTGTGTTCAATGAACACCACCGGGTCGGGGTCTTCGATAGCCGCCTTCAGCATTCCCTTCATATCGTAGGGCGTCGCTGGGGCAACGACCTTAAGCCCCGGCATATGGGCGAAATAGACATCGAACGACTGCGAGTGGGTGGCAGAGAGTTGCGTCCAGCCGTTGGTCGTGCGCAGCACCATCGGCACCGTCATCTGACCGCCGAACATCGCGTAGATTTTGGCGGCGTGATTGAAGAGCATATCGAACGCCAGGAGCGAAAAGTTGACCGACATAATCTCGGCGATCGGGCGCATGCCGACCATCGCCGCGCCAATAGCGATGCCGACAATGCCAGACTCGGCGATCGGCGCGTCGCGGATGCGCTCCGGTCCGTACTGTTCGAGGAACCCGGCGGTGACGCCATAGGTGCTGCCATAGTGACCAATGTCTTCTCCAATTATGAAGACGCGCTCGTCCTGCATCGCTTCGTGCAATGCCTGGCGCAGCGCCTCGCGAACGGTGATAACTGGCATGGCTATTCTCCGTGGATAGGCGGATCAACGGCGATAGGCGCGGCATAGACGCCAGCCTGCGTAATCCATTCGTGCCCTGGCTCCGGGCTTTCGTCGGCGAAACGCACCGCCGCTTCGACCTGATCATCGATCATGCGGTCGATGTCGCGCAGTTGCTGTTCCGTAGCGATCCCTTCGTTCAGCAGCAGGGCGCGGAACCGGGCAATCGGATCATTGCGTCGGTGGCGTTCAATGTCTTCCTTCGTGCGATACTTTTGCGTATCCTGCGCCGAGTGGCCGCGGAAGCGGTAGGTCATCGCCTCGAGCAGCACCGGACCTTTGCCCGAGCGCGCGTGCTCGACGGCGCGCAGCGCCGCTTCGCGCATTACCAGCACATCATTGCCGTCCACCCGTTCGGAGGTCATGCCGAAGGCGCACGCTTTGCGGTACAGCTCGGTCACCGACGAGTGGACTTCCAGCGGCGTCCCCATCGCATAGAGGTTATTTTCGCACACGAAAATGACCGGCAATTTCCAGAGCTGCGCAAAGTTGAGCGACTCATAGAACTCGCCGCCGTTGGTGGCGCCGTCGCCGAAGAACGCCATCACCACCGAGTCCTTGCGCTGCATCTTCATGCCTAGCGCCGCGCCGACCGCCAGCGGCAGGTGGCTGCCGACAATCGCATATCCGCCCCAGAAGTTCTTGCTGACATCGGCGAAATGCATCGAGCCGCCCAACCCTTTGGAGCAGCCAGTGACTTTCCCGAACAGTTCCGCCATGAGCGCGTTGATGTCGAGACCGCGCGCAATCGCGTGACCGTGATCGCGGTAATGGGTGAAGATATGGTCTTGCGGGCGCAGCGCAGCGATGGCGCCGACCGCCGTCGCCTCTTCGCCGATGTACAGATGGAGAAAACCGCCAATTTTGGCTTTGGTATACATCTCCTGGCACTTCTCCTCGAAGCGCCGGATGAGCACCATCTGCCGGTAGTAGTCAATCAGCGTCGCTGCATCGAGCCGGGAGTCGTTCAACAGAGCTGGCGATGCGCCAGCGGAGGTGTGTGCATAGTCATCATGGTGCGCCATAAGGCTTCCATCTCCTTCAAAGTATGCGTCACGCGCATCGAAGGCGCAGGACGCGGTTTTGTTCAGAGCCAGCCACACGCCAGAGACGCGGATGCGCCATCATCTGCGCGGAGTCACAGCAGGGGCGGGCGCCTGCCGGGATGCACGCACGCATTCCCCCGGTCGGGACGCATGTGTGCGTCTGCACCCGGCGATCTGGCGCGATAACTGGCGTCAGACCTTCCGTGAGTTCCAGAAGCGGCGCACTGTTGCTGGGTCAGACCATCTCGCAGTGCGTGCCGCTCCGTGCGTTCGTCCTGAACACGTTGCATCGCCTTGTTGTATTACGAGTCTCTCCGAATAACCGATGATCAAACGTCATTGCGCGCGAAGCGAAAGAGGCGTCACTTCTCACGAGAGATAGTCTTCACCACGGTATGCTCGCCACAAGCGTCGCTTGCGCTCCTTGCAATGACATCAGCACAGCTATTCGAATGGGCGCTGAGAGCGACGACGCGGCGGAGACACGCCGTCGCGCGGAGTGATCGTCCAGATAGTCCCGCATGCGTCGCAGCCTGCGGGAACGTATTACCAATCCATCACCTGCGTCGGTCGGCGACCAGCGACGAATGGTCCATAAACAACGCCTCACCCTGGATCACCCGCACCAGTTCGTCGAGCGTCAGCCGTGAGAGCGAGCGCGGCGGCGCTTTCGGCGTGCCGCAGAGCAGCATCCGTTTCCCTGGATGCAAATACCAGTCGGCGTCGCGATCGATGATCCGCAGATCGTGGTAGACCGGCGACAGATCGACGTTGGAGCGCGATCGGGCAGCAATGCCCATCCACCCCTTTTCGTTGCGGTATGCATAGAGCACCGCACCGTGACGATACGCCAGCTTGCTAGAGCCGCCATCGTCGCCATCGAGCGCAATCCCCAATCCCCATGGCGTCTCGAACTCAACACGGCGCGCAAACGCCTTCTCGAGACGAATCTGACGCTGCTCGTGCTCATACCATGCATCCAGATTCGGCAACATCGCGTAAGCCACGTGGTGAGGGCGGTTGGGGAACAGCAGATTGTAACCGGCGACCAGCGCATTCACATTAAAAAATCCCTGCGAACCGCGCGGAGCGGAAGCGTTGTCGATCTGGTTCACCTGCTCGACCATGCGGGCAAGCGCCTCATCATCGGGAGCAACGCTGCGGCGCACCAGTTCTGCAGCGCACAACCCCTGAGCATCGGGACGGTGATGATCGAATCGTCCGCCGCCGGTATCGACATGAATAATGTGGGGATCTTCGTCGGGTGGGCGATGATGAAGCGTTTGACCGGCCGGGACAAACTGGAGGGCGGCGTTGTGTGCGCCGCCGAATCGCACCAGAATCCAGATTGCTGTCAGGCAATCGAGATCTGGAGCAAGATGCCCCACGATGGTGGTCAACTGCTCCACGGCGACGAAACTCGCTTTCCAGACCTGCCGGGCGCGCGCCCTGCGCTGGTGTGCAGGAGGCGTATCAATCCAACTGACAAGTATAGCAGAAAAGTGACGATCCGGCAATGCCATTGCACGCGGTTACGTGGAAAACGCTGCCTTGCACCTGGAAGCAGTTGCACATCGTTGTGCTTGCGTTTTGCATGTGAACGCCGTATAATACCACAAAGTCCCGCGCATGTATTCGCCCTCTGGCGCACACTACCTCTTGCCGCCGGGATAAGGAAAGGGCATGGAACAGCAAGAACAGGCTGCCACAAACTATCAGAATACGAACGCTACCCGATCGCGCGGCAATGGCGACGCCGCGAATGGCCAACTCGCTGATCAGCGCGATGATCGGGAACTGATGGAGCAGTTCCTCGCCAACCCTGCTCACGACTATCGCAATCTTCAGTACGGCGATACGGTTGACGGCATTATCATGCGCGTCAGCCGCGATGAGATTCTTGTCGATATCGGCGCCAAAGCCGAGGGCGTAGTGCCTGCTAAAGAGATGCAGTCGCTCTCGGAGGAGGATCGGGCGGCGTTGAAGCCCGGCGATCCGCTGCTTGTCTTCGTCGTTCAATCGGAAGACAAAGAAGGCCGGGCGACCCTCTCGATCGACCGGGCGCGCCAGGAGAAGAGCTGGCGGCGGCTGCAACAATGCTTTGAGACTGGCGAGGTCATCGAAGCCAAGGTGATCAATTATAATAAGGGCGGCCTGCTCGTCAATCTCGATGGTGTGCGCGGGTTTGTGCCCTCCTCGCAGGTCAGCGGCATCAGTCGCGGCTCCGAGACGCAGAAGCAGTCGGAGATGGCGCGCATGGTGGGACAGACGCTGGCGTTGAAAGTGATTGAGATCAACCGCAATCGCAACCGGTTGATCCTGTCGGAGCGCCAGGCGGCGATGGATGTGCGCGAAGGGCGCAAAGGCGAGTTGCTGTCGGCGCTGAAAGAAGGCGACATTCGCGAAGGCGTCGTCACATCCGTGTGCGACTTCGGCGCGTTTGTCGATATAGGCGGCGCCGATGGCCTGGTGCATCTTTCGGAACTTTCCTGGAGCCGGGTCAAGCATCCGAGCGAGATACTGAAGCCGGGCGACAAGGTGCAGGTGTATGTGCTCAGCATCGATAACGAGCGCAAACGGATTGCGCTCTCGCTGAAGCGCACGCAGCACGAGCCGTGGGCCACTGTTGGCGAGCGGTACCACATCGGTCAGATGATCGAGGGCGTTGTGACGCAACTGGCGCCGTTTGGCGCATTTGTGCGGATTGAGGATGGCGTCGAAGGACTGATCCACGTCTCTGAAATGGGTGATGGACGTGTCCAGCATCCGCGCGAAGTATTGCAGGAAGGCGACGTGGTTCAGGCGCGCATTATCCGCATCGATCCGGCGCGGAAGCGTATCGGGTTGAGCATGCGCCAGCCCTCTGACGATCAGAGCGCACGCCAGTCATCTGACGATGCGGAGACCGAAACCGGCGAATGAGTGCGTCTGGCCGATGTGATACGGTTCCAGGTTTCCAGTATTCTTGGTTGTAACAGCGCTAGGGAGAACTGCTATGTCCGAGCGGGTATACGATAAGTTTACCAAACGCGCCAAACAGGTGTTGCAAATCGCCACTGAAGAGGCGCGTGCCTTCAATCACCCCTACATCGGCACCGAGCATATTCTGCTCGGTCTGATCCGTGAGGGTGAGGGCGTTGCGGCGCGCGTGCTTGATGAACTGGGCGTCAAGCTGGCTCAGGCGCGCCATGCCGTTGAGTTCATTGTCGGTCACGGGGAGGGCCCGCCGCGACAGGACCAGGATCTTACCGCGCGCGCCAAGAAGGTGATCGCCTATGCGGTTGAGGAGGCCAAGCGCCTGAATCACCACTACATCGGCACTGAGCACTTGCTGCTCGGCCTGGTGCGCAACGGCGAAGGCGTGGCGACTGGCGTTCTCGATATTCTGGGAGTGTCGCTTGAGCAGGTGCGCACGAACGTCATGCGCGTGCTGCGCCAGGGCGCCGGCGCAGGTCTCGAACGTCCCGGGGCCGTATCGTCGTCATCGCAATCGTCGCAGCGTCAGAGCAAGACGCCGTATCTCGATGCGCTGGGCACCGACCTGACGGAAATGGCGGAAGCCGGGCGCCTCGACCCGGTCATTGGCCGTCAGCATGAGATCGAGCGTGTGATCCAGATTCTCAGCCGCCGCACAAAGAACAACCCGGCGCTGATCGGCGAGCCGGGCGTCGGCAAGACCGCGATTGTCGAAGGGTTGGCCCAGCGCATCGCGCGCGGCGATGTGCCCGAAGCGCTGAAGGACCGCCGCATCATTGCTCTCGATCTCGGCGCGATGGTCGCCGGCGCGAAAT
>JANWXL010000402.1 GCA_025055265.1 Roseiflexus sp. | reverse complement strand
TTCTTATCCTTGGGCAATTCGTGCGGCAAGCCGCTTTTGTGGTATGGTTGATGGCAGTGGTGGTTGTTGCAGGGGCGCTCATAGTATCGTTTCGGCAGCAATCGCTCCTTAACGTGCTATTTGCGACAGGAGTCTTTGTGGGGGCGTTGCTGGCGGGGTATTTCCTGGCAAATGGACCTGCCGTTCCATAGAGAACGACGAAATTGTGTTAGCAGCGTGTGACTTCAATGCATGCACCGCATAGGCTTCTTCCACCTGTGTGTGATAGAAATGATGACCATGCTTTATCACCAGAAAGCCGCTCAAGCCGAAGCATTGCTTGCCGAAACCGGTCTCGATGCCTGGCTTATCTTTGTTCGTGAGAGCGTGATCCGTCCTGATCCGGGAATCGAACTCGTGGTCGGCGTCGATGTAACGTGGGACTCGGCGTTCATCTTTGGGCGCGGCGGGCAGCGCGTCGCTATTGTGGGACGCTACGACGTCGCTGGCGTGCGCGCATCGGGGTTGTTTCAGACAATCATCGGCTATGACGAAAGCATCCGCGATCATCTGATCGATGCCCTGCGCCGTCTTGATCCGCTGACGATCGGGCTGAACTACAGCCTTGACGACCCGACTGCCGATGGTCTGACCCACGGGATGTTCCTGCATCTCTGCGACCTTCTGGCGGACACGCCATTTCCATCGCGGTTCGTGAGCGCCGCGCCACTGCTGGCAAAACTGCGCTCACGCAAGACGCCCGCTGAGGTGGAGCGTATTCGCACCGCTATTGCGGTCACTGAAGAAATTGTCGATCTGGTTGGTCAACAGATTCGCCCTGGCGTCAGCGAAGCGCGGATTGCCGCCTTCGTTCACGAAGAGTTTCGGCGCCGCAACCTGGCGAGCGCATGGGCATGGGACGCCTGCCCGATTGTGAACAGCGGACCGGAGTCCGAAGTCGGTCACGGCGGTCCACGCAACGATATTGTGGTGCAGCCGGGGCATCTGGTGCATATCGATCTCGGCGTGCAGCGCGAGGGGTATTGTTCAGACATTCAGCGGATGTGGTACGTGCGCCGTCCCGGCGAGGAGGCGCCGCCGCCTGACGTTCAGCGCGCCTTCGAGACAGTGGTGCGGGCTATTGAAGCAGGCGCAGCGGCGCTGCGCCCTGGTGTGCGCGGGTATGAGGTGGACGCAGCGGCGCGCCGGGTGATCGTCGAGGCGGGATACGAGGAGTATCGCCACGCACTGGGGCACGGTCTGGGGCGCGCCTGCCACGACGGCGGTCCGCTGCTTGGTCCGCGCTGGCCCCGCTACGGTCGCACGCCAGAGATGCAGGTCGAGGCGGGGAATGTCTACACCCTCGAACTTGGCGTCGTCACCTCCGCCGGGTACATCGGCATCGAGGAAGATGTGCTGGTGACCGACGAGGGCGTGGAATTTCTCTCGACGTTTCAGCGCCGGTTGTGGGAGATATAGGAGGCGAGAGGCAAGAGGCGCAGGGCCAGAGGCGAGCGACAAGAGGCGCGAGGCGCGAGGCGAGAAGTGAGAGGCGCGAGGCGTGGGGCGCGAGGCGCAAGGCAATAGGCGCGAGGCGCAGGGCGCGGGGCACGAGGCGCGAGGCGCGAGGCGCAAGGCAATAGGCGCGAGGCGCAGGGCGCGAGGCGCAAGGCAATAGGCGCGAGGCGCAGGGCGCGAGGCGCAAGGCAATAGGCGCGAGGCGCAGGGCGCGGGGCACGAGGCACGGGGCACGAGGCGAGAAGTGAGAGGCGCGAGGCGCGAGGCAATAGGCGCGAGGCGCGAGGCGCGGGGCGCGAGGCGCAAGGCAATAGGCGCGAGGCGCAGGGCGCGGGGCACGAGGCGCGAGGCGC
>JANWXL010000391.1 GCA_025055265.1 Roseiflexus sp. | reverse complement strand
GTTACCAGCGCCAGCAGCGCCCCGCCAGCGACGACGCTGCCGAGCTGCCCGGCAGTGTTGGCGCCCATGGCGTGCATGAGGATAAAGTTATCGGGGTCTTCGGCGAGCGCCACTTTTGCCGCCAGGCGCCCTGCCATCGGGAAGGCGGAGATGCCAGCCGCGCCGATCAGCGGGTTGATCGTCCCGCCGCTGACGAGCGCCAGGAATTTGCCAAACAGCAGACCGGCGACGGTGTCGAGGATGAACGCCAGCAACCCCAGCCCCAGCACCTGCAGCGTCACCAGGCTCAGAAACGACTCGGCGCCCATCGTTGAGCCGATGGTTAATCCCAGGAACAGCGTGGCGATATTGATCACTTCGTTCTGCGCTGCTTTGCTCAAGCGCTCGACCACGCCGCTTTCACGCAGCAGGTTCCCCAGCATGAGCATGCTGATCAGCGGCGTCGCCGCTGGAACCAGCAACCCGATGGTCAGGGTGACGATAATGGGGAAGAGAATCAACGCCTGCCGCGAGACCGGGCGCGGCGCGTATGCCATGCGGATGCACCGCTCGCGGCGCGTCGTCAGCAACCGCATCAGCGGCGGCTGGATGATCGGCACCAGGCTCATGTAGGAGTAAGCGGCGACGGCGATTGGCGCAAGCAGTTCTGGCGCCAGTTGTATGGCGACATAGATCGATGTGGGACCATCAATCGCGCCAATGACCCCGATCGACGCCGCCTGATTGAGCGGAAAGCCGAGGAGCGTCGCCAGGATCAGCGTGCCGAAGATGCCGAACTGACCGGCGGCGCCAAGAAGCGCCATGCGCGGCATCGCCAGCAACGGGCTGAAATCGATCATCGCGCCAACGCCAATGAAGATAAGGAGCGGAAAGAGTTCGGTGCTGATCCCGGCGCGGTAGAGAATGCCGAACAACCCTTCGCCGTCGGTCATGCCGGTGAGCGGAATGTTTGCCACCAGACAGCCGAACCCGATTGGCAGCAGCAGCACCGGCTCGTACTCTTTCACCACCGCCAGCGCAATCAATGTCGCTGCGACGGCGATCATCACCAGATTACCGGGAGTGAAGTTCGCCAGACCTTTGATCAATTCAGGAATAAGCGTTGAGAAGTCCATAGCAATCCGCCCTGATTCCAATTTCAAGTAAGGGCGCTCACGCGCTCTCGCCTTTTTGCACGCCTATGTCCCGCATCAGCCCCGCGTCAGAGGGGCTTCGTGCGATCAGCGCGGGCATTATGGGAAGACATATTCCGCTCTGCGCGCTCCTGCCTGGCAGTTGATAGGGTTTGAATACATATGCCGCTATCCGCCCGTCTGCCC
>JANWXL010000281.1 GCA_025055265.1 Roseiflexus sp. | reverse complement strand
CAGGGTGCGACACGTCTCGCTGCGGGCTGAAGCCCTGGCTGCGATCGTGCAAGCCCCTCCGGGGCTGGTCCGCGCGCCGGGCGCCGCTCCAGACGCCAAAGAAACAGCGCGATGGCGAACGAAGTCGCGCCTGCTCCCCGCGCAGCCGATGGCTCGCGCGCCCATCGCAGCCCCGCAGGGGCTTGCCTGACCTGAGCAAGGGCTGTAGCCCGCCGCGCCAGAAAGCCGTCTGACAATTCATGCCTGGACCCGCTTCCACACTCAATGTTGCGTCGCTTTCGAAGTTGCTGCTATAATTATGAGGCGTTTCCGGTTCGATGCCGCCTGGCGTCGCTTGTAGAGGTTGCCTCGATGTATTCCATCTATTCCGGCGTTCTCCCCCCTCCGCCCGCCGAATAAGGCAGGCATCACGTCATTCTACGGAATTGCGCCATCTCAACACTGGCTCGATTCTTCATCCTGGCTGCGGGCATGATGGCGTATGCTCCGCGCTGACCTGATCCTGTCCCCGCTTTGCCCACTACGCTCCTGTGAACCGCTGTGTTGCGCACCGGCAGCGGCTGGCGCTGCCGATGGCGATGTGTTCGTCGTTGATGGCGCACCGTCCTGCTGGTGCGTTCCGCTCGTAACACGATGAAGGATCATGTCATGGAGATGTCTCGAATACATTCCACACCTCGCCATACGCACTGGGGTGTGCTCTGGATTACGCTTGCAGCGATTCTCTGGGGAACAGTCGGGCTCGCATCACGAGCGCTGTTCCAGCTGGCGGAAACGACCCCGCTGTCGATCGGGTTTGCTCGGATGGCGATTGCCGCACTCACTCTGAATATCATCTGCTGGGTAGTCAATCGCAGACATATGTTTGCTGTCCGCCGCACCGACACGGTGTGGATGATCCTGATCGGCGTCACCATGGCGATCTATCAGGTGTGTTTCTTCGCTGCCATCGCGCGGGTCGGCGTGGCGATCACGGTGCTGGTGACTCTCTGTAGCGCGCCAGTGCTGGTCGCTCTGCTTGAGAGGGTGTTTCTAGGCCAACAACTGACCAGGCGAGTCGCCCTTGCGTTGCTCTGCGCTCTCGGCGGTACATCGCTGCTGGTTGGCAGCGGCTCATCCGTCAGCAGTGATATGCTCCAGACATTGGACGGCGCGCTGCTGGCGCTTGGCGCATCTTTTGGTTTTGCACTGATGGTGCTGTGCAGCCGGATGCTGGCTGATCGCTATCACCCGCTGATACCGATCACCTGGGGCTTGAGCGCCAGCGCGTTTCTGCTGCTGCCTTTCGTCCTGGCGTTCGGTCTGGCGATAGACTTTCCTCTTGAGGGCTGGCTGGTGTTGCTCTACCTGGGCGCCGTACCAACCGCACTGGCGTTCGTGCTGTTTCTGGTTGGCGTTCGGCATGTCACAGCAACAGTGGCCAGTATTGTGACATTGCTCGAACCGCTGACGGCGACGATTCTGGCCGCACTGTTGTTTGGCGAACGCTTTGGCACGGCCGGCGCGGCTGGCGCAGGGTTGCTCCTCCTGGCAATCATGCTGCTCATTCGCCGTTCGGCCTGATCCGGCAGGTCCACCTGCAAACCGGATGTATCGCGTAGTATGATATGTGCCGGTCGCGCCAGCGCATATCATCCGACGTTTATGATGCACCTCGCCATAAACGGCATGTTCTGGTCCCAACCGACGGTCGGCAGCGGGCAGTACCTGCGCATGCTCGTGCATACACTGCCCGCCGTCGCGCCGGATGTCCGGCTCACGCTGCTCCTGCCCGCGTATCGCGCAATCGCTGAACCATTTCCGCATGATGTGCAGGCAGTATACGTGCGCACGCCATTCGACGGGCGCAGCGCGAACCTGGCAAAGGTCTGGTTCGAGCAGGTCGCCGTCCCGCTCGCGGCGGCGCGCCTGCACGCCGATCTGCTGCACGTCCCGTATTTCGCGCCGCCGCGTGTTTCACTGCTGCCAGTGGTCGTCACCATCCTCGACATTATCCCGCTTCTTCTGCCGGAATACCGCGGCAGCGCAGCGGTTCGCCTCTATATGCGAATGGTGGCGCGCGCCGCGCGGCGCACAACGCAGATCATCGCCATTTCGCACCACAGCGCCAGTGACATCGTTCGTCACCTGGGCTGCCGCGCGGCGCGCGTGACAGTGACGCCGCTCGCGGCTGGCGCGCAGTTCTGCCCCCGCGACCGTGCCTCCGCCGAACGAGAGGTCGCCGCACGCTACAGCGTGACATCGCCGTTCGTCTACTATGTCGGCGGGCTGGACGCACGCAAGAACCTGGCGACGCTCGTGCAGGCGTTTGCGCGTATGCGGCACGCTGGAGGACCTGCCGCCACCCTTGTTATCGCCGGGCGCGCGTCCGGCCATGATCCGCGCATGTTTCCCGACCTGGACGCGGTCATTGCGTCCGCCAGAGCGTGCGCTTTTGTGCAACGAATCGACGTGCCCTATGAAGACGCGCCGCTGCTCTATGCTGCTGCCACAGCGTTTGCCTTTCCGTCACGGTACGAAGGATTCGGTCTGCCGCCGCTCGAAGCCATGGCCTGCGGCACGCCGGTCATTGTCGCCGATGCAACCAGCCTGCCTGAGGTCGTCGGCGATGCGGCGCTGCGTGTGCCGCCAGACGATGTGCCCGGCTGGACTGCGGCGCTCTGGCGGGTGCTGGCGGACGACGCACTGCGCGCCGATCTGTCCCGCCGCGGGCTGGAACGCGCGACCCGCTTCCGACCTGAACGCCTTGCGAATGAGACGCTGGCGGTCTACAGGCGAATGCTGCAAAAATGAATGTAGGGGCGAACAGAAAATCTGTGCAGTTTGACCTTAAGCCCGCTGCGCATCTCCCGTCTCCCACACTGCGGGAGAGGGGCAGGGGGTGAGGGCTGTAATGCGCATCCTGATGCTCTCCAAAGCGCTGGTCAACGGCGCGTATCAAAAGAAGTGCGAAGAACTGGCGGCATTGCCGGATGTCGAGTTGATTGTCGCCGTGCCGCCTGCCTGGCGCGAACCGCGCGTCGGCGTCATTCCGCTCGAACGGCGCTTCACCCGCGGCTATCGCCTGGTCACGCTGCCGATCGTGCTCAACGGTCAGCACCACCTCCACTTCTACCCGACGTTCGGCAGGCTGGTGCGCCAGGTGCGCCCCGATATTCTGCACGCCGACGAGGAGTCGTTCAACCTGGCGACCTTTCTGGCGCTGCACGCCGGGGTTCGGCATGGCGCGCGCTGCTGCTTCTACAATTACGCTAACATCGACCGCTTCTACCCGCCGCCGTTCAACCTGTTCGAGCGTTACGCCTTCCGCCATTCCTCCCACGCCTTCGCGTGCAGCGCCGAAGCGGCGGCGATTATGCGTCGCCACGGGTACGCCGGACCGCTCACCATCCTGCCACAGTTCGGCGTTGACACCGACCTCTACGCTCCGGGGCAGCGCGAGTACCGCACGTCCATGATGGTGGCGGGGTATATCGGGCGCCTGGTGCCGGAAAAGGGAGTGATCGACCTGGTGGAGGCGGTGGCGCTGCTGCCGGAGTCGGTGCACCTGCGACTGATCGGCGACGGCGCGTTGCGCCCGGTTATCGAAGCGCGGATTGCTGCGCTGGGCATTAGCAGGCGCGTCGAACTCCACCCCGCCGTCCCGTCGACCCGCGTTCCCGAAGAACTGCGCCGCCTCGATGCGCTTGTGCTGCCGTCACGCACGACGCGCACCTGGAAAGAACAGTTCGGGCGCATCCTGGTCGAAGCCATGAGCTGCGCCGTGCCCGTGGTTGGCTCGTCATCGGCTGCCATTCCCGACGTCATCGGCGATGCCGGGATCATCTACCCCGAAGGGGACATTGCCGCGCTCGCAGCGGCATTGCGGCGCCTGGCGGACGATCCGGCGCTGCGCAACGACCTCGGACAACGCGGACGGGAGCGCGTGCTGGCGCAATTTACGCAGGCAGCCATTGCCCAGCGGTACTATCACGCATATCGTTCGATGCTGAAGTGAGATCCACAAGCCGGTGCAGGTGCGTTATACTAGAAGACAACAGCGACGCCAGCGGTGAAGCGCGTCGCCCAATCCGTAAAAATCCGTCGTATCCGTGTCCATCTGTGTTCCATTCCAGGCTGTGCTCACAGGCAAAAGCGACTTTGGTCACCGCTAAGTCAGCCGTTTCGCTGAAATTATGAAACACATCATCCGCCATCACCGCATCAGCGCCCAGACGTCGCCAAAGATCCGGCGCCTGTCGATATTCCGGCGTCTGCCGCAACGCACCAGCGCGCTGGCCACAGCCCGCGAAAAACTTTACTGGACGCTGGGCAACCTGCTGATGCTGATCGGCGCCATTTTGCTGGCGTATGTCGGCGGCATCTACGCGCAGGCCGACTTTAACCGCTACGCCGCGCGCGGCGACACCGATATTCCTCCGCCCGCGCCTGTCGCGGCGCCGCGCGCCCCCGACGCAGAACCGGCGCCATTTGTTGCGCCGTTGCCCTTCGTTGCGCCGCGCCTCAATACTGCTGAAGGGCAACTGGTCAGCGACGTGCCGGACATCGTCAGGTCCGCCGTCCCGTCGCAAATTTCGCGCATCATCATCCCGAGCATCGGCGTCGACTCAAAAGTCGTCGAGGTCGGATGGGAGATCAAGGAACAGAACGGTCAACAGATCGCGGTATGGCAGGTTGCGGAATACGCCGTCGGTCATCATCGCGGCTCCGCCAATCCCGGCGAGGGGAGCAACATTGTGCTCGCCGGTCACGTCGGCGGGTATGGCAAAGTGTTCAAAGACCTGATTAAGGTCCGGGAAGGCGACCAGGTCATCCTGTTTGCTGGCGGTCAGCAGTACCTGTACGTGGTGCGCGAGCAGGTGCTGGTGCACGAAGAAGGCGTCTCGCCCGAACAGCAGGCAATGAACGCACTCTACATCGCCCCGACGAACGAAGAGATGGTAACACTTGTCACGTGCTGGCCCGACCGTGGACCGGAAAAATTCAAGTATCGCGTCATTGTGCGCGCCACACCATATGGCGCTGCAACCGATGCGCCGGTGACCAACGCCGACGGCTGGACCGTGCGTTGATGGATACGAACATGCCCGTCCCCGGTACAGAATCGCCCATGGCATGAGACTTCGGGAATGGATCAGGCGAACCAAATAGCCCACTTGTGCGAAAAGAACCTTCGTGCTATAATGCCGTACATAGTGGCGCCGCTTTGACAGCGCAGGCGCGATCAGGTAGAGTCGTAAGGAGCAGCACGAGTGAGCACATCAAATGGAGGAGCGCAGGTCATGGCCCTCTCTCCGGAGAAAGAAAAGGCTCTGGCAGCAGCTATGAGCCAGATCGACCGCAAGTACGGCAAGGGCTCGATCATGCGGATGGGCGAAGCCAGTTCCAAACTGGCGATTGAAGTCATTCCCACCGGATCGATTGCGCTCGACATCGCGCTTGGCGTTGGCGGCGTGCCGCGTGGTCGAGTCATCGAAATCTACGGTCCTGAGTCCAGCGGGAAGACTACCCTGGCGCAGCATATTATCGCTGAAGCGCAGAAGATGGGCGGCGTCGCCGCTTTTATCGACGCCGAGCATGCGTTCGACCCGGTATATGCAAAACGCTGCGGTGTTGATGTCGATAACCTGCTTGTCTCCCAGCCCGACTATGGCGAGCAGGCGCTTGAGATCTGCGAGACGCTGGTACGCTCGAATGCAGTAGATGTTGTGGTGGTCGACTCGGTCGCTGCACTGGTGCCGCGCGCCGAGATCGAAGGCGATATGGGCGACGCGCTCCCCGGTTTGCAGGCGCGCCTGATGAGTCAGGCATTGCGCAAACTCTCCGGCGCCATCAGCAAATCGCGCGCAGTCGTCATTTTCCTCAATCAGTTGCGCCTGAAGATTGGCGTGATGTTCGGCTCGCCGGAAACAACCACTGGCGGGCAGGCGCTGAAGTTCTACGCCTCGGTGCGCATGGACATTCGCCGCATCGAAACGCTCAAGAATGGCCAGGAGACAATCGGCAGCCGCACCCGGGTCAAGGTGGTGAAGAACAAGGTGGCGCCGCCCTTCCGCCAGGCGGAGTTCGACATCATGCACAACGAAGGGATCTCGCGCGCGGGCAACATCCTTGATGTCGGCGTTGAACTTGACATTATCCGCAAGAGCGGCGCCTGGTTCTATCTCGGCGAAGACCGACTGGGGCAGGGACGCGAGAATGCCAAGCAGTTCCTGAACGAAAATCCGGCGCTGGCGGACGAGATCGAGCGTCTGATCCGCGCTCACGCTATGGCTGCGCCGATCTCGATTGCAACCTCCAAAGCCGATGATGTCGTGGAAGATGTGGGGTTGTTCGAGGAATGAGCCTCTATGCCGGAAGGAACCATTACCGCGCTGCGCGTCCAGGAACACGATGCGCAGCGCGTCAATCTGTATATTGATGGCGCGTTCGCGTTGGGCATCAGCCTTGCAACGGTTGCGCGCGAACGCCTGTATGTCGGCATGTATCTCGACGCCGCAACCTTTGCCCGTCTCGAGGCGGCGGAAAATGTTGAACGCGCGGTGCGGATCGCGCTGCGCGCCATTGAGGGGCGTCCGCGTTCGGTTGCCGAAATCCGCGACCGCCTGCAACGTAAAGGGTGCGCGCCCGAAACAATCGATGCAGCTGTTGACCGATTGCAGGATAGCGGACTGCTTGACGATGCCGCCTTTGCACGCTTCTGGATTGAGAACCGGCAGATGTGCCGTCCGCGCGCACGTCAGGCGCTCGCCGATGAACTGCGGCGCAAGGGAGTAAGCGCCGAACTCATTGCTAACGCGCTGAACGAAACGTTCGCCGAGGATGAAGCGGCGCGCGCCGAAACGCTGGCGCGTGCAGCGCTGCCGCGCTACGCTGCGATCACCGATTATCAGATGTTCGTCCGTCGGCTCGGCGGGTATCTGCAACGCCGCGGCTTCAGCGCCGAAACCATCCTTCCGATCGTGGAACGCCTCTGGAAAGAACGCGGCGGCGAACCGGAAGCCGTGGATCACACCCTTCTTGTCGGGCAGTAGCCCGGTCTCAAAGTAGAGCATACCTATGGCAGACATCCAATATCTTGGACATTCGTGCTTCCGCCTGCGCGGACGCGACGGCATCGTCATTACTGACCCGTATGACCGCTCAGTGGGGCTCGATCTTGGCCGTCCGACAGCGCACATCGTGACTGTCAGCCACCACCATCCCGACCACGACAACGTCGCCGCCGTGCGTCCGGCGCGCGACCGGGTCATGGTGATCGATGGACCAGGCGAGTACGAGGTGGGAGGCGTCCTGATCACCGGCGTGCGCACGTTCCACGATAAGCAGAAAGGCGCTGAACTCGGACGAAATACCGTCTACGTCATCCATCTCGATGACATTGTTTTCTGCCACCTCGGCGATCTGGCGCACGAATTGACTGCGCAGCAGCTCGAAGAGATCGGCAGTGTGGATGTGTTGTTCGTGCCGGTCGGCGGCGGTGAAACGATCGGTCCGGCGGAAGCGGCATCGGTGATCAGCCAGATTGAGCCGCACATCGTGATTCCGATGCACTACGCGATTGAGGGACAATCCGCCATGAATCTGGCGCCGCTCGACAAGTTCCTCCACGAACTCGGCATCAAAGAATATACTCCAGAAGAACGGTTGTCGCTCAATGCAGGCAATCTTCCAGGGGACGGCGAACAGACCCGCATTATCGTCATGCGGCCCGCTGCCTGAACGATGGATCTGTGTGCTATAATGCGCGGAGTATGGGTGATACGCCAGGAATGCACAGTCGAACGCGCTGGTCTCAACGGTGTGCAGGATCGCCGGTAAGGTACGAGTCTCTCGAGGGGAAGGCGGGATTGCCTTCCCCTCAATCTATTTCTTGCAGAACTGCCGTTTTATAAACCAAAAGGACAGTCAGAGTCGGGAGCAGCAGGTTCATGGCAAAGTATATTTTCGTAACCGGCGGGGTTGCTTC
>JANWXL010000245.1 GCA_025055265.1 Roseiflexus sp. | reverse complement strand
CGCGCCTGCCTGACGTTCCCCTGCCTGCTGGCCCTTCCCGGCGGTGCATTGCTCGCAACCTATCGCGCCGGTTCGACCAAGGACAGCGCTGACGAGGCAATCGAACTTGTGCGCTCCAGCGATGGGGGTCGCACCTGGAGTGCGCCGGAGCGCCCATTTGGACTGCCGCGGGACGGGATGAAGCTGTGCTATCTCACACAACTTGCGGACGGGCGGTTGATCGCTGCAGCAATGTGGGTCGATCACGCGGCTCACCCCGGCGCACCGCTGTTCAACCCGGACACCGAGGGTTGCCTGCCGCTGACCATCCTGCTGGCGTATTCGGTTGATACAGGAAGAACCTGGTCACCCTGGCGCCCGGTATCTATGCCCGCAGAGCTTGGACCGCCGAGCCTTACCAACCCGGTCGTTGTCCTCACTGACGGCCGTCTGGCGATGAGCATCGAGTCAAACAAGTCTTACGACGATCCCGCGCCATGGCGTCAGCGCGTGGTGGTGCGCCACTCGGAGGACGGCGGCAACACCTGGGGATCGCCGCTCATCGCCGGGCACGACCCGGACGGTCGGATCTTCTATTGGGATCAGCGCCTGGCGTGCGCGCCTGACGGGCGGCTGGCAGCGTTCGTCTGGACCTACGACCGTGCGGCGCAGGTCTACCGGAGCATCCACCGCCGCATCAGCGTCGATGGCGGCACAACCTGGTCGGAGACTGAAGACCTCGGTTTCACCGATCAACCTGGACGGCCGGCAGTGCTTGCGGATGGTCGCGTGATCCTGCCCTACGTGGATCGCTTTGGCACACGCGCAATCCGGGCGCGCATCGCGGCAGACGTCGCTGCTCCGTTCGAAGCGCCATCGGATATTGTCCTTTACGACAGCACAGTAGCGGCTGCGACCGGTCGTTCGACTGGCGACCTGCTGGCTGAAATGAACGTCTGGCGTTTCGGTCTGCCGTATGCCGAGCCGATTCCCGGCGGTGCGCTTGTGGCCTTTTACGCTGGCGACGGGACGACGCTCGATATTCATTGGGTGCGCCTGGAAGCATAGGAGGGACTTATGGCAGTCTACCGCGTTGGCATCATCGGTACCGGCCGGATCGCAAGCACAATGGAGGATGAGTCTGACGTTCACCCGGTGACGATCGCTGGCGCGTTCGCCGCGATCCCCGAGGCGCGCCTGGTGGCTGGCGCCAACCGTGGCGAGGAGCGGCTGCGCGCCTTCGGGCGGCGCTGGGGCATCGCGGCGCTGTACCGCGACTATCGCGAAATGCTGGCGCGCGAGCAGCTCGACATTGTGGTTATCGCAACGCATCCGCCGCTGCACGCCGAGATGGTTGAAGCGGCCGCCGCAGCCGGAGCGCGCGGGATCTTCTGTGAGAAACCACTGGCGCTCAGCCTGGCCGAGTGTGACCGGATCATTGCAGCGTGCGAACGCGCCGGGACAGTCCTGCTGGTGAACTGCACGCGCCGCTGGGCTGGCGAGTTCCAGGCGGCGAAGGACCTGATCGAATCCGGTGAGGTTGGCCGCCTGTTGCATCTCGTCGCACATTGCGAGGGGTGCAAGCCGACGCCCGAGTGGGTCGCCGAAACTGAGGGACCGCTGCTGCACGACGCGGTGCACACGTTTGACATCATGCGTTTCTTCGCTGGCGAGATCAGCGCAATTCAGGGCACTGCCAGGCGGCGTCTGCGGCACGACCTGCGCGTCGAAGACACCAGCTACGCGCTCGTCGAGTTCGCAAGCGGCGTTGACGGCGTGGTGATCACCGACGAGCTGAGCGAGTATGCGCGCTGGGACATTGAGCTGCAATGCGAGCGCGCCGTGCTGCGGCTCGGCTGGAATTCGGGGCTGTGGCGCTCGGTCCCGCTGACGTTCGAGGCTGGCCGCTGGTGGGGTCTGGCGCCTGCGCCGCTGCCGCCCCCCGCCTGGGATGAGGCGCCAATCGTGCGCGCGGCGCGCGATCTGATTGCCTGCATCGAGCATGGCGGAAAGCCGCGTTGCTCAGGCCAGGACGGGCGCGCCGCAGTCGAGGCGATCATGGCGGTGTACGAGTCGCAGCGTCGGGATGGCGCCCGCGTCACGCTCCCGGTTGGCGTCGGCGAACCGCTTCTAGAGGTTCTGCGCGTGGAAGGTCGGCTGTGAGAGTACTGCATCCCCCGCCATGCTTGCGCTTGACAAATAGACGTTGCTGTAGTACGATGCTGGCCTGCTGGTCTAACCAGCATGATGATCATTTATCCAGACAGGATCCATATGTCCACAACGCAGGAGTTGTTCGATCTCAGCGGCCGGGTTGCGGTCGTGGCAGGCGGCGCCGGCCTGTTAGGATTCCAGATGTCCACCGCGCTGGCTGAGGCTGGCGCCACGGTTGTGCTCGCCTCGCGTAATGTTGCCCGTTGCCAGGCTGCTGCCGACGAGTTGACCGCGTCCAGCGGCCGTAAGGCGGATGCCGTTGCGCTGGATGCCGGGCGATACGACTCGGTCGTTGCGATGACGGAGGAAGTCATCGCACGCCATGGTCAGATCGATATTCTGGTCTGCTCGATCGCTGGCGGACGTACCTTTCCCCCAGAGAGCTTCCCGCCAGACGAGTGGAGCCAGAGCATTCACGCGAATCTGAGCGCCGTCTTCTATCTGTGCCAGGTTGTCGGGCAGCACATGCTGACGCGGCGCCGCGGCAGCATCATCACGATTGGCTCAATCTACGGCGTGGTCGCTCCCTATATGCACATCTACGAGGGCACGAGTCTCCCGCGCAACTCGGTGGCGTACGGGGTCGCCAAGGCAGGCGTCGTTCAATTGACGCGCTACCTCGGCGTCACCTGGGCGCCGTTGGGCGTGCGGGTCAACTGCATCAGTCCTGGCGGATTCTGGCGCCCCGGAACGGCCGACCCGGCCTTCGAGCGCAACTATCACGCTATGTCGCCAAACCGACGCTCTGGCAACAGCACTGACTTGAAAGGCGCGGTGGTGTTCCTCGCGTCCGATGCCTCAGCACACGTTGTCGGGCAGAATCTGCTCGTCGACGGCGGCTGGACAATCTGGTAGCAGCCTATGCAGTATCGGCGGCTTGGGCGGACGGGTCTGCGCGTATCAGCGGTCGCACTCGGAACAGTTGAGATCGGCCTGGACTATGGCATCCCGAGCGGCGACCACCGGCTTCCGTCGGCGGCGCAGGCGACAGCGCTGCTCCACCGCGCGTTAGACCTTGGTGTGAATCTGATCGATACTGCGCCAGCCTACGGCGAAAGTGAGCGACGCATTGGCGCTGCGCTCGCCGGGCGACGCTCCGAGTATCTGATCGCCACCAAAATCGCCAACCCGCCCGATGATCTGTGCGGGGATCGACTGCGCGCCTGGGTCGAGGCGTTGCTCGCTGCAAGCCTGCGTGCGCTCAGAACTGATCGCATTGACCTGCTTCAGATCCATAGCGCAGCCCCTGAGACGATCAGGCGCGGCGAGCTGACCGCGATCCTGGTCAAACTCCGTGATGCCGGATTCGTGCGGGCGATTGGCGCGACGACCTACGGAGTGGAGGCGGCACGCGCGGCGCTTGATGATGGACGCTACGACGCGCTCCAGGTCGCGTACAGTCCGCTCGACCGACGACTGGAGCATGGCGTGCTGCCAGCCCTGCGCGACGGCGGTGTAGGCGTCATTGTGCGCTCCGTCCTGCTCAAGGGCGCCCTGACTCAACGCGCAGAACATCTGCCGGAGGCGCTGTCCGAGTTGCGGCGCGCGGTTGGTCGCCTCGCAGACATCGCAGCGAAGGCGCAACTGACACTGCCAGCGCTTGCCTACCGCTACGTCCTCGCCCACCCGGCCGTCTCCACGGCGCTGGTCGGTACCAGTCGCATCGAAGAGCTGGAAGAGATATGCCAGCAGGCGGAGGCTGGCGGGCTGCCGCCTGAGGTGCGCGACGCCGTCCGCACGGTTCGCCTCGATGATGACCGCCTGCTCGATCCCAGCCAGTGGCCGATGTTGTGAGGTGGATGTGAGTACAATCGGAATGACAATCGCCGACCTCGACACTCCCTGTCTCCTGGTGGATCTGGACCGTCTGGAGACAAACATTCGCACATGGCAGGCTACTATCGATGCTGCCGGAGCAGCGTTGCGTCCACACGTCAAGACCCACAAGACCCCTGACATCGCGCGCATGCAACTGGACGCTGGAGCGTGCGGCATCACGGTGGCGAAACTGAGCGAGGCCGAGGTCTTTGCCGCTGCTGGCTGCGATGACATCTTCGTCGCCTATCCGGTGATCGGCGCGCAGAAGTGGCGCCGCGCCGCCGAGTTAGCCCGCTCGATACGC
>JANWXL010000165.1 GCA_025055265.1 Roseiflexus sp. | reverse complement strand
CGGTCCCTGGTGGGGACTGGCAGTGGCGCTGGTCACCTCGATCATTCGCAATGCGCTCGGTCTGGGAACGCCGCTGGCATTCCCCGGAAGCATCTTTGGCGTATTGCTCGCTGGACTGATCTATCGCGCCACACGGAATATCCCGTTGACCGTCGCAGGTGAAGTAATTGGCACCGGCATCATCGGCGCGCTGGTCGGCGCACTGGTGGTGGCGCCATATGTGATGAACCGCCCGATGGGAGCGACGGCGCTGATCGTTCCATTTGCACTCTCGTCGCTGACCGGTGCGGTGCTGGGCGCCCTTGGCCTGCTTGCGCTGCGACGAACCGGTTACCTGGAGCGCCCGGATACGAACCAATGAAACCCCTGGTCGTCTGTGACGAGGTGACCTATCAGTACCGGGACGGCACGCCAGGGCTGCAGCGGGTGTCGCTCACTATCGAGCCTGGGGAGTTTGTGATTGTGGCAGGCGCCAGCGGGTCGGGCAAGTCCACCCTCTGCCGCCTGCTGAACGGTCTTATTCCCCACCTCCATGGCGGCACGCTGACCGGGTGCGTGCTGATCAAAGGTCGTGAGACGCGCCAGACGCCGCCTTACGTGCTGAGTCGCAGTGTGGGTCTGGCGTTGCAGAACCCCGAAGCGCAGAGCCTGGCGACGACCGTTGCCCGTGATCTGGCGCTTGGTCCCGCCTGCCAGGGTCTCGACCGCGCCACAATTGCGGCACGCGTCCGTGAGGTTGCCGCACTGCTGGAGATTGAACCGCTCCTCGACCGCCAGCTCATCTCGCTGTCGGGAGGGGAATTGCAGCGAGTGGCAATCGCCGGTGTGCTGGCGTTGCATCCGAAGGTTCTGGCGCTCGATGAGCCGTTTGCGTTCCTCGACGCTGCTGGCGCCATCCGGCTGCGCGAAACGCTCCATCTGCTCCATCAACGCGGAGTTGCCATTATCGTCGCGGAACACCGTCTGGCTGAGGTAGCGGACCTGGCAACACGCATGATTGTGCTCCACGAGGGCCGGATCGTAGCGGATGACACGCCGCACGCGGTTCTCGCATACGATGTGTCGCAGTGGGGTCTGGAAGCGCCGCCGCTGGTGCGTCTGGCGCGCGCCGCCGGGATAGACGCGACGCCGCTGACGCTCGATGAGGCGCTTGAAGTGATATCATCGAACGGCAGAGCGCCCTTCGCGCCTTCAGACGACTCTCCTGCCACTTCACCGGTGATTGACTGGGATGATGTGTCGTTTGCGCATGGCGACAGGATGGTGCTGAGTCAGGCGCGCCTGTCGGCGACGGAGGGTGAGATCGTCGGGGTGCTGGGCGCCAACGGCGCAGGCAAAACAACGCTTCTCAGGCTGGGAAACGGGTTGCTTCGTCCACAGCGCGGCACGATTCGCATTCAGGGGCGGGCGATCGGACGACGGCCGCTCTGGGAGATTGCGCGCAGCGTCGGTCTGGTCGTCCAGCATCCAGGGCATATGCTGTTCGCGCCGACCGTGCAGGAGGAACTGGAGGCGGGACCACGCGCACTCCGGCGGTTTGATCGCACCTGGATCAGCCACGTTATCGACCGGTGCCGCCTGGAACCGTTGCTGCGCCGTTCGCCGCACCGGTTGAGCGCTGGCGAGCAGCGGCGTGTGGCAATAGGAGCGGCGCTGGCGTCGCAACCAGCCGTGCTGCTCCTTGACGAGCCGACAGCAGGGCAGGACGCGCTCAGCCGACAGGCGCTGCGCATGCTGTTGACCGATGTGGCGCGTGATGGCGTGGCAGTTATCATTGCCACCCACGACACTGAATGGGCGTATGCGCTCTGCACCCGCTGGGCTATACTGGACGCTGGCGTGATCGTCGCCAGCGGCGCACCATCGACAATCTGCACGCAACCGGCAATTATCGATCGGGCGCGGCTGCGCCTGCCAGCAGAAGAGGCAATCCGGCGATACAGGGAGAGGCAGGCGGTTGATGGAGTTTGAATACATATTCTGCACCCACCCGGCGCCTAAAGTCACGGGCTACGGTTGCGAAGCCCGCCTGCGCGGGCTAGACCGGGCGATACCGAATTCAAACTCCATAAGTCGCGGGCCACGGTTGCGAATCCTGCCTTTGCAGGCTATGCCGGATTTATTTCTTAGCCCTCACTCAGAACGCAGATCCTCATAGGGGCTTGCATAATCTCAGCGAGGGCTTGAGTCCACAGCGTCCCGCAATGCTGGACTACGTCCTCAGAGCGCGGCGCCTGCTAGGGTAGGCATCACACGAACACGTTGAAACTCGATGTCACTTGCAATCGGGTATGAACACGGAGTTGCACTTCGATCCGCGCGCGAAAGCAGCGGCATATCTGATCGGCTCGGCAGCAATTATTCTGACGCTCGATCTCGTGCGTCTCAGCATTATCAGCGGGGCGCTGGCAATACTCCTGATTGGCGCTGGACTTGGGCGACGCTGGCTCCAGGTGATGCGGGTGCTGACGCCAACGCTGCTGCTCTTTGCGCTGGTTGCCGGGTGGAGCGGCGGATACGAGGCAGCGTTCGGCGCAGCGCTGCGCCTGACGGCGCTCGTTGGCGCAGGGGTCATCTTCTTTGGCGTCACGCCGCCCGAGGAGTTGGGAGATGCGCTCCTGGCAAGCGGCGTCCCGTCGCAGATGGCGTTTCTGCTGGAAGGAGCGCTGCGTTTCACGCCGATGATGGGAACGCTGGCGCGCGAGGTGTACGAGGCGCAGGCGAGTCGCGGCATACGATTCGATGGACGACATTTGCTGCGCAATGGTCCGCTTCTGCTGACGCCGCTCCTGTTGAGCGTTGTGCGTTTTGCCGATGAGCTGGCAGAGGGCTTGGAAACACGCGGATTCGGCAGCCCGCAGCGCACGCCGCTGCGCGACCACCGGCTTGGCTGGCGGGATGGGGCGCTGGTTGGCGCTATGCTGCTGCTAACGATCCTTCTCGTATGGTAAGGAGCAACCAATGGTTCCACGAGCGCTAACGATTGCCGGCTCCGACTCTGGCGGCGGGGCTGGCATTCAGGCAGACCTGAAAACCTTTATGGCACACGGCGTGTATGGCGCCAGCGCCATTACCGCCATCACTGCGCAAAATACACTCGAGGTTCGTGCAGTTGTTCTGCTCGAACCAGCGATGGTCGTTGCGCAGATCGAAGCCGTACTCGACGACATTGGCGCTGACGCCGTCAAAACCGGCATGCTCGGCAATGCCGCCATTATCGAAGCAGTCGCCGACACGCTCGAACGTTACCGCGTCGAGCGCCTGGTGATCGATCCGGTGATGGTCGCAAAGAGCGGCGCGCGCCTGCTGGAAGAAGACGCTATTACGACCCTGCGTGAGCGCCTGCTGCCGCTGGCGCTGGTCATCACGCCGAATCTGCCGGAAGCGTCGGTGCTGCTCAATCGCCAGGTGACCGACGAACGCGACATGGCGGATGCCGCGCGCGATCTGCGCGCGCTGGGTCCGCGATATGTATTGCTCAAAGGCGGGCATCTGCCGGGAAGCGATGTCGTTGATCTGCTGTACGACGGCGAGCGGTTTGTCGAATTGCGCGCGCAACGGCTGGAAACGAACCATACCCATGGCACCGGCTGCACCTACGCTGCTGCTATCGCTGCCCTGATCGCCCGCGGATCGCCGGTCGAACAGGCAGTGCGCCAGGCGCACGATTACCTCCACGATGCCATCGTCCACGCGCCAGCAGTTGGCAAAGGGTTTGGACCGGTCAATCACCTGGTGTACGGGCTGCCAGCGGAGCGGTGAGAGACACGAGGCGAGAGGGCGAGCGGGTTGCGGGCAAACGTAGGGGCGCGGCGGCGCCGCGCCCGCCACACAGCAGGTGCAGGCCAACGTAGGGGCGCGCCGCTGCCGCGCCCGCCACACAGCAGGGCGCAGGCCAACGTAGGGGCGCAGCGGCACCACGCCCGCCACACAGCAGGGCGCAGGCCAACGTAGGGGCGCGGCGGCGCCACGCCCGCCACACAGCAGAGTGCAGGCCAACGTAGGGGCGCGGCGGCGCCACGCCCGCCACGCAGCAGAGTGCAGGCCAACGTAGGGGCGCAGCGGCGCCACGCCCGCCACACAGCAGGGCGCAGGCCAACGTAGGGGCGCACCGCCGCCGCGCCCGCCACACAGCAGGGCGCAGGCCAACGCAGGGGCGCAGCGCCGCCGCACCCCCAACGCAGTGGTGGAGGGCAAGAGGCACAAGGTGTCATACATCACGGATGAAGGGAAGATTCTCCGGTGCAATTGCGCAAAGTCCCCCTTGACGAAGGTATGCTTCTTCTGGTTCAATAGCGCGAGTAGCGTCACAAAGTTTATCGGAAGGTTAAGGGGGAACAGAACGGCATGGATCTTGTCACTATCGCACTCTTTGCGCTTGGTCTGGCGCTCCTGATTGTCGGCGCGGAGGGGTTGGTGCGCGGCGCCTCGCGGATGGCGCTGGGGTTGGGGATCTCACCCCTGGTGGTCGGGTTGACTATCGTCGCCTTCGGCACCAGCGCACCCGAGCTGGCAGTCAGCGTTCAATCGGCGCTCGCCGGTCCGAATGGCGCAGATGTGGCGCTGGGGAACGTCGTTGGCAGCAACATTGCGAATGTGCTGCTTATTCTGGGCATTTCGGCAGCCATCACGCCGCTCGTCGTTCAACAGCAACTCATTCGCCTTGATGTGCCGCTGATGATCGGCGTATCAATACTGGTGTTCTTCATGGCAATCGATGGGGTTATTAGCAGGATCGATGGCCTGATTCTGTTCAGCGGAATTGTGATATATACTGTCTTTGCGATTCGCCAGAGTCGCAAAGAGTCTGCCGAAGTGCAACAAGAGTACAGTTCGGAGTTCGACGTCGGCAGGCCGCAGTCGGTTGGCGACTGGATCAAGAATATTCTGATGCTCGTCGGCGGGCTTGCCCTGCTGGTGCTTGGCGCACGCTGGCTGGTTGACGGGGCGATCAGTTTCGCCCGGATGCTCGGCGTCAGCGAACTGGTGATTGGTCTGACAATTGTAGCCGTTGGCACGTCGCTGCCGGAAATCGCCACCTCGATCATCGCAGCGATCCGCGGTGAACGTGATATTGCCGTCGGCAATGTAGTGGGGAGCAATATCTTCAATCTTCTTTCAGTGCTGGGGTTGAGCAGCGCCGTTGCGCCAGGAGGCGTCAACGTTGCGCCTGCAGCGCTCAACTTCGATTTGCCGGTCATGATCGCTGTGGCAGTCGCGTGTTTGCCGATTTTCTTCACCGGCCGATTGATTGCACGCTGGGAAGGGTGGCTGTTCCTGGGATACTATGTCGCATACACACTCTATCTCATTCTGGCGGCATCGCAACACGACGCCCTCCCTGCTTTCAGTACCGTGATGGGAGTGTTCGTGCTGCCATTGACGGCGCTAACGTTGCTATTCCTGGCGTGGCGTGCATTCCGCCTGGAACGGCGCGCCGTCGCGTCGTGAGCAGGTATGGGCGACACGCTCAAGTGGATGTGGATTCTGGTTATGATCCTGGCGACTGGATGCGGCCGGGTGGCTGTGCCACCGCCGACGCGCCTGGTTCCGACACGTATGCCGACCATTGCACCCTCGCCGGCACGCACGGCGTCGGATCCTGCCGATACAGGCTGGATCGTCGCCGCGCAGGGAGTCGAAGTCCGCACTCTGACTATCGCAGGCATCGCGCCCGATGTCGCCACGCCAGTCTACGCAGTGCGCCTTGATCCTGCCCTGGTGCGTTTGCGCGTCCAGTATGCGCCCGATACGCCGCAACCTCTGCGCACCTGGGTCGAAGCGCACCGTCCGCTTGTCGCCGTCAACGGCGGCTTCTTCACGGCAGACAATCGAGCAACGGCGCTCATCGTGAGCGACGGTGAAGTGCACGGCGCGTCTTACACTGGCTTCGGCGGCATGCTTGCCGCCTCATCCGATGGGCGAATCTGGATCCAGGCGCTGCGGGATGAGCCGTATAATCCTGCGGTTCCGCTTGATCAGGCGATCCAGTCGTTTCCCATGCTGGTCTACCCCGGCGGCGCAGCGGCGGAGATCGCCGACAACGGGCAGCGTGCGCGCCGCACCGCCATTGCCATTGATCGCGCGGGACGCGTCCTGATCATCGTCTGCCCGACCAGCGCATTTTCGCTTCAGGCGCTGGCAACCTGGCTGGCTTCCTCAGATATGGATATTGACCGCGCACTCAATCTTGATGGCGGCTCATCGAGCGGTCTGTTCGTGCGTGCCGGCGACGTTCTCTGGCAGATCGACTCGTTCGCTGCGCTCCCCTCAGTGCTGATGATTGAACCGCGAACACCGTAGCAATAAGGTTCAGCCCGGACCGGTAATGTCGCGGCTGCGGAAGAGGTGCAGCGAAAGGATCAGGAACAATGCCGAGTAGACCGCCACGACAAGGGTTGCCTGAAGCGGCGAGGGGAGTTGGGAGAGATCGAGCGGCGCGGTTGTTTCTGGGCGCAAACCAAACGCATGGCGATTCATGAGGGTCAGGGTATTGATGTTCTGCCCGATCGTCAGATTATACGCCAGCGCCCAGACGCCCCCGAGAATGCGCAGCAACGCCAGCGTGCCAAAGCCTGCTTCAACGATAATGTAGGAGAGACCGACCGCCAGCCCCCCCAACAGCGAGCGAGTGAACAGCGTGGCATACGCCGTCAGCAGGACATATGGCAGCAATACATACAGTGCACGGAGAATCCCCAGGATCAGGCTCGCCAGATCGCCAGGCGCAACGCTGACGCCAGCGCCGAGGAATGGCGCAAGGATCAGCCCGAGCAATGAGGCAAGCGCCACTGCCAGCAGCGTTGCTGCTGCCAGGATGAGCATGATCGTCGTCAGCTTCGCCAGCAGATAGCGATCCCGCGCCGGGTCGCGCGCCAGGTGGGTGCGGAGCGTTCCCCAACTGTACTCGCTGCCAATCGCGCCAGCCGCGAAGATCACGGCAAAAATGCCGCCTAACCCGTTGACATGGCTCAGCGCTGTTGCGAAGATGCCGGGGAAGAGGATGCCGCGCCGCCATTCCTCGAACTGCGCACTGACAACGCCGCTTCGCACCGGCATACCGACCGTCAGAGCAAACTGCACCAGCACCTGCGCCGCCAGCAGCACGAGAAAGATAGTCAGCAGGATCCAGCTCAACGGTCGGCGCGAAAGCTTGAGCCATTCAGCGCGAATGAGATTGATCATCGTCGTTCACGCTCAGCGGTCACTTCGAGAAAGAACTCTTCCAGACTGGTCTCGTAATGGCGAATCTCCGCCACCGGCACGCCGCCAGCGGTCAGGAGAGCATTGATATCGGCGGTGCGATCACCGGGTGCATCGATCAGGAACGCATCGCCATACTCGCTGACGCGCGAGACCCATGGCGTTGACCGGAGGAGCGCTTCCGCCCGCTCACGTTCGCCGATCGTGCGCACCAGCACGCCGCGCCGCAACAGCGACGCCACTTCCCCCTGGGCAATGATGCGCCCCTGCTTGAGAATGGCGACGCGCTGACAGAGCTGCTCGACTTCGTAGAGCAGGTGACTGCAGAGAAAGACGGTGCGCCCGCTGCCTGACAGCGAGCGCACCAGATTGCGAATCTCGAGTTGACCGGCAGGATCGAGACCGTTGGTCGGTTCGTCGAGCATGATCAGACGCGGTTCGTGCAGGAGCGCCGCAGCAATCCCTAATCGTTGCTTCATGCCCTGGGAGTATGTGCCAAACCGGTCGCGCGCACGCGCGGTCAGATCGACCTGCGCCAGCACTTCTTCAACCCGACGATCGGGGATTCCGGCGGCGCGCGCCAGCACCCGGAGGTTGTCGCGCCCGGAGAGATAGGGGTAGAACGCCGGCGCTTCAATCATCGCGCCGACCTCGCGGAGCGCGGTTGCCGCTTCCCGCTGAATATCATACCCGAGCACGAATGCCCGACCCGAGGTCGGGCGTATCAGCCCCAGGAGCATCCCAATCGTCGTGGTTTTCCCTGCGCCATTCGGACCGAGGAAGCCAAAGATCTCGCCGGGACGCACCTCGAGGTTGATGCGATCCACGGCAACGCGATCGCCAAACCGTTTGGTCAGTTCTTCGGTGCGAATGACCGCATCCATAGGCAGGTCTCTTAATCCAGGCTCGCAAGCGACGACGAACCAAAATGGAAGCGGAGCGCATCGGGCAGCGTGACGCGCCAACCGGCAAAACTGCGTCCGCCAGCGAACTCCTGATACGACACCACAGCGCCGCCACTGACCAGGACGTTGCACAATGCCTGCGTCGACTCAACCGCTGCAGGATCATCATACCGACCGACATCCACGTAGCACCGAGGCGCATTCTCCCTGTACGCATCGCGGCGATCCAGCAGCGCGGCTATCCGCCGGGTTGGCGGCGTCTGTGGCGACTGCGCCAGCGCGCCGCCGAAGACATCAGGACGTTGCAGCGCAATCGTCAGCGCACGAGTTGCATACTCATCCGCGCCGCCGATGATTCGGTCGAGCGGATCGTGGGACGTTGCATACCGTGCATCGATCCAGGGCACGACATCATCGACGACGAAGCGTAACCCGATCGTAGACGACACGCGCACCGGCGGCGGTTCAATCAGCACAGCGATGACAGGTGACGCTTCTTTCTGATCAATGAGCAGATCAAGCATCAGGGGCAGCTCTGCTGAGAGCAGATACGCCTCGCCGTCGAGGAGATATATTGTCGGATACCGCCGCGTTGCGGGATCGTAGCCAGGAGGGAGATAAACCCACAGTCGCCGCCAGCAACCAAGAGCTGCGCTCCATACAACGTGCATTCCGGCAAACATTGGCGTTTCGGCGAGCGTATCGCATCCGGCAATGAGCGGCGCAGCGCCAGGCATCTCCAGCGCCGACATCACCCGAAGCGGGTTGGTCATAATGATCCGCTGCGGGTTCAGCGGATCGGGCATACACCGGTCGAGCCAATGCGCATGCGATCTCGCTTCCGGCACATCGACTGCAAACGCATACGCAACATGCGCATCGAGCGGCAGGTACGTCGTCAGGTAGAAGAGATCGCTCCCCTGCAACCGTGTCATCCGCGTTTGATCCAGACGATAGCCGAGAATGTCGCCAACTACCGACACCGACTGCGCTGTTGAACTGCGAAACAGCCAGGTGACGGCGCCGTCGTACTCAATAATCGGTGCCGGGGTATCGCCGCCCGCCGCCAGAAACTCATCGATCAGGGCGGCAATCGCATCGGGTGAAGCATCGCTTGCAACGCGGCGCTCGACCTCGACGCGCAGATCAGTAAACGTTGGACGGAACAGGGCGCTGCCACTCATTCAGAACCTCCTTGCAACGACATCACTTCTGCAGCGCCCTGACGAGCGCTGCGCGACTTCTGCATACGTACCGTTGCCAGGGGGTGATGAGGTACGCTCTGCACGCTGCTAGTCTCGCGCCAATTCCTGCTCCAGCGCTTGTTGCACCGCCTGCGGATTCGCCTGACCGCGCGTGGCTTTCATCACCTGCCCGATCAGATATTTGATGGCGGTCGCCTTGCCGCGCCGGTATTCTTCAACCGCCTTCGGATTATTGGCAATCGCCTGCCGCACCAGATCGGTCAGAGCATCACCTGCGCCGATGACAGCCAGACTCCGTTCAGCAACGATGATCGCCGGAGAACGACCCTCCCGGAAGGAGGCCTCGAACGCCTCTTTTGCGCTGGTGCGGGTGATCACGCCCTGGTTCAGCAACGCCTGAACCTCGCCGATGTACTCGGGGCGCAGGCGTTGCGCAGCGCTCTCCAGCGACTCGCCGGTTTCCTTCAGCAAACGGAAGACCTCGCCGGTCATCCAGTTGGCCACGTCCTTCGGCGTGACGCCACGCGCGCGCGCTGCTGCGACTGCCTGCTCATAGAAATCAGAGACGGACCGCTCATCGGTCAGTACGCCAGCGTCATAGGCGGTCAACCCGTACTCGTCGATAAAACGCTGGCGTCGCGCATCGGGCAATTCCGGCAGTTCGGCGCGCCGCTCCGCAATCCAATCGTCGGTCAGACGTAGCGGCGGGATGTCGGGTTCCGGGAAATAACGGTAATCTTCGGCAAACTCTTTCGTGCGTTGCGCGACCGTCGTGCCGCTGGCTTCGTCCCAGCCGCGCGTCGATTGAACGATCGGCTCACCGGCTTTGAGCGCTCGAATCTGCCGCTCGATCTCATACGCCAGCGCCCGTTCGACGAAGCGAAACGAGTTGATGTTCTTGATCTCGACTTTGGCGCCGTACTCCTGTTGCCCGGCGGGGCGCACCGAGACGTTAGCGTCGCAGCGCAACGCACCCGACTCCATATCGCCGCTGTTGACGCCGATCCAGACCAGAATCTGCCGCAGTTTCTGGAAATAGCGGCGCGCTTCCTCCGGCGAGGAAATGTCCGGTTTCGAGACGATCTCCATAAGCGGCACGCCAGCCCGGTTGAAATCGACCAGCGATCCGCCATCGTTCGTGTGGATCAGTTTGCCGGTGTCTTCCTCGATATGCACGCGCGTCAGCCCGATCCGCTTTGGTCCATGGTCACCCTCGATCTCCACCCATCCATCGACGCAGAGCGGGTCGTCGTACTGGCTGCGCTGATAGCCGGATGGCAGGTCGGCGTAGAAGTAATTCTTGCGACTGATGACATTCTCGTGGGAGATGCGACAGTTGAGCGCCAGACCGGTGAGCGCCGCGAGTTCAATGGCGCGACGGTTCGGCACCGGCAGCGCGCCAGGCAACCCCATGCACACCGGGCAGACATGCGTATTCGGCGGCGCATTGGCGTAGTCGGCGCTGCAACCGCAGAACATTTTTGAGCGCGTCAGGATCTGCGCGTGTACTTCGAGTCCAATAGTAACCAGATACTCCATGCGTTTCCCCGCAGCGAGGCTCTTCCTTCATCAGCATTATAGCATCAGCCGAGCTTGTACCCGATCTGGCGCAGGAACCCTTTGCGCCAGGCGATGTCTTCTTCGCTTTCAATCCCTGCAGGAGCGCTGCCGTCGATGACGCCGAGTACGCCGCGCCCCTGATCCGTTACAGCGACGACAACTTCGAGCGGGTTGGCGGTGGCGCAGAAGATGCGGCACACTTCCGGAACCGCCTTGATGGCGTTGAGGACATTGATCGGATAGTATCCCGCTCCCAACACGACGATGAACGTATGCCCGGCGCCGATCGCCAGTGCGTTGCGCCGCGCCAGGTCGATGAGCGCCTCGTCAGTTCCGCTCCAGCGCACCAGGCACTTGCCCGACGCTTCGCAGAACGCCAGACCGAACTTGATGCCCGGAACCGTGTTGATCAGCGCCTCGTGGACGTCTTCGACCGTCTTGATAAAGTGCGTCTGCCCCAGGATGATGTTCAGCCCATTTGGGTTTTCGACCTTTACGGTTGTCAGTTGCATATGCGCCTCCTACTCATCCACAGCGAAACACGTCCTTTGTTGTGGATGGGGCGGGTCTGAGACCCGCTCTTACGGTCATTGCGGATGGGACGGGTCTGAGACCCGCCCTTACGGTCATTGCAGATGGGGCGGGTCTGAGACCCGCCCCTACGGTCATTGCGGATGGGGCGGATCTGAGACCCGCTCTTACGGTCATTGCGGAAGGGACGGGTCTGAGACCCGCCCCTACGGTCATTGCGGAAGGGACGGGTCTGAGACCCGCCCCTACGGTCATTGCGGACCGGGCGCGTCTCAGACCCGTCCTGACGGTGTTTGAGACCACGACGACGGATCGGGCGGCAATGAACGCGGCGTTCACTGCCAACGTATGATTGGACTCAGTTGCCATCGACGTTTGACGCTCCCTGCTGCGGTTGGTATAATCGACGTAATTATAGAATAAGAATTCCCCGCGTGCAGAAGAGGGCCCCCATGGACCTGAGTTACTTTATTACCCCAAACCCCAACTTTGGCGCCCCGGAATGGGTCTTTTTCATCGCTCAGTTCGTGGTGGCCATTGCTGGTGCGTATCTGACCTTCATGCATGCCGACACGAATCCGGTGCGCGGACCGGCATTGCGTCGCCTGGGGTACGCTATGCTTATTCTCGGTCTGCTGGGGGCAATCGTCGGTGCGCTGCGTCGTAGCGCCATCGAGCCATTCACCGCGCCATACTGGATGACGATTATCACTGTTCTCTCTGTCGCACTGATCATCTATGCGATCTACTACGCCAGAACCGTGTACCCCGGTCGTCTGGCGGCATGGGAGGCGTCGCAGCGCGGCAGAGCGGCGCGAGCCGCTGCGCGCCCGCAGCCGACGCAACGCGCAGCGGTACGGGAAAGCACGGTGCGTGAAGA
>JANWXL010000077.1 GCA_025055265.1 Roseiflexus sp. | reverse complement strand
CGCCTCAGATCGCCATAACCCGCGTATTGACAAAGTACGGGAAATTGAATGCGGTTATATCGCCAGCGCGCAAACCGGGGATGGGCATCAAACGCGCAGTGAGCGGCTTGCGCAATGCGCCTGCCAGCGCTGCAACTTCTGCCAGCATGCCTTCGATTTGTTCAATCGAGGCGTCCCCCGGCAGCGGAATAGTATCGAGTCCTGTGCCGCACACGGCGCTGAACGCCAGCAGGTCGCGCCAGCTGTAGCGCCCCTCAGCGTTGCGCTGCGCGAGCGTGGCATCCTCCAGCACCGGCAGCATCACCCCGCTGAACCCGATCAGGATTGCTCCCGCAGCGCGAATGGCATCGGTGCAGGCGCGAATGACCGCCAGCGTGCCAGGTGCGCCGAACGGCGCGCCGAGGACGCGCTCGACGGCAGCGCCAATGCTGCAGGTGATGTCGGGATGCGGCGCAAGCGACCAGTCGCAACCCGCGACATACACGCCATACGCCCCATCAATGCCGTTGAGCGCCGTTCGGATGCGCGCATCGTGATCTGCAATCCGCGTTTTCAGGTTTTCGATGAAGCGATGGGTTCTGACAGCGACCGCTTGAACCGATGAGTCAGCGCCATCCTCCTCAACTTCGTGCGCCGCTTCCACCGCCAGCGACGCGGCTTCTGGACCGACAGCGAGCCATGGTTCGCCGCCGCTGTGGTAACTCGCCGGAAAGAACGGCGATCCCGGCGCTACTGACGCCAGCCCCGCAAACCGTAGATTGCCGAACCCGTTCGGCGTCGCCGACGCCAGTGTTGTGATGACACGCGCTGCGGCTGCGGTTGCCAGCGCATCCACATTGCCATCGCGTCCGGCAAGGCGCGCTGAGGCGAACACAATCTCTGTCGCCGCCAGCGCCTCCGCCAGCGACGCCAGACGGTCGGTCGTTACCCGCCCGATCGAGACGTAATCAAACCCGGCATCGCGCGCCAGCGCCTCGGCATCACGCGCCACGGTCACAACATCAGCGGCGTGGTTCGTCCCGCTCGTATCGAGCGCCAGGCGCAGCGTCTGCACTACATACCTGGCATCCTCGAGCCGCCGCCGCGCCTCCTGTACTGCTCGCGCCGCGCGCGCCACTTCGCTTTCACAGGCGCCAGCCGTCAGTGTGCGAATGCGCATTTACACCTCATCCTGCAGTACGCTCATGACCTGTTCCACTCCCACAATCCGTCCCAAAGCGGCGAGCGGGTTCGGATCGGGGCGCCACAACCACTCCACATCGAGCCAGAAACCGGGCAGAACCGTCGAATGATAGATATTATCGTCGTCTGGCGGAACGGCGCGATACCGACCGCGCGCGTCGAGGACGTAGAAATCGGCGCGCAGGCGTCCGGGACGAGGGTCGATGATCCAGTATTCGCGCACGCCAGCCGCCTGGTATTCATAGAACTTCTCGTCGCGATCACGTGCCACACTATCGTCGGAAATCGCCTCAATCACCAGATCGGCGGGTCCGGCGAGTTCGTGACGGGTCAGTCGCTCCTTATGATCCTCCGCCAGGAAGAACAGATCCGGTTCCCGTCCGGGACCGTCTGGCAGCGCGCGCATGGCAAATGGCGCACTGCGCACAATGCCGAGACGCAGCGCACGCACAAACAGTCCCAGCAGCCGGTTGAGAAAATCAACGACCCGCTGATGCTCCTCTTTGGTCGGCATATGAATAATGACCTCACCGTTGACCCACTCACTCAACCCCGCGTGGTCCCACGCCAGCCACTCATCATAGGTCATCCTGAGCGGCGCGGGATGCTGCGTCGCAGCCGATGGATCAACCGCAGTCGGCGCACTCATAGCAGCCTCCTCACGAACCGGGCGATGTCTCCAGCGCCCATCCGCCGGTCTCGACACGCAGTGTACCACCCACGCGACCCGGCGGCAACTCGATGGTGAGCGGCAGATCGGGGCGCAGTGCAATCGGCGCGCTGCGGAAGACCTCACGCCCGTCGATGAGAACGCGCACCGGCGCCGCCGCCTGAGCACGCGCCGCAACCACGCTGACGGTCAGCGCGCCGCCAGCCCGACGTTGCACGCCAAGCGCACCAGACTCGCTTGCAGCGGCGAGGTCGCCCAGCCCCTGCAACGGCATCCAGTCAGCGCGGATCACGCGCTGATCACCGGCGTTCAACGGCGGATCGTCCCAGAAGGTTGGTTGCGCGCCGACCCAGAGTTCCGCATAATCGCTCCCGTCATCGGTAAACAGGCGGCGGTCGAAGTTCTGGCTGAACGCAAACACCTTCGTCCCGGCGAACCCGGCATCGTGCAGCGCAACCATCCCC
>JANWXL010000546.1 GCA_025055265.1 Roseiflexus sp. | reverse complement strand
CGTTCAACAACAAAGCCACGCACTCGCCAGGGACGAGGCGTGGCCCGTGGTACCACCCTGTTTCGGCAGAATCGCCCATGGCGACTCCACCCTCATAGCCCCGATAGCGGAGGGCAACCGGCGACGACTACTCGGCGCCTGTGCAGACAGCGAAACGCGACTGCACTTCCTTTCCCCGTCGCGGCTCGGAAGGGAACTTCAGCGGGGCGTCACGGCGACGGCTCACACCCTTCGACCATCGCTCTCTGTTCGTGGTCTCCCGCCTACTCGCTTCGTCACGGCCTGCGAATAGTATGTCTCAACTTCGCCCCAGCGTGCGCTGCCGTAGCGCCTCGAACAGAATGATGCTCGCTGCCACGGCGACATTGAGCGACTCAGCTCTGCCACGCATGGGAATAGTGATCTGCTTGGTGGCGAGCCGACGCGCGGCATCGCTCAACCCGTGCGCCTCGTTTCCCACCAGCAGCGCCGACGGCTGGCGCCAGTCGGCGGCGTAGTACGGCATGCGCGCATCCGGATCGGCGGCATAAATATGATCGACATGCGCCAGACGCTCGCCGATCTCGTCCCAGCGCAAATCCTGCTCGATTGACAGGCGAAAGTGCGCCCCCATCGCGCTGCGCACCACCTTGGGCGCATACACATCGACCGTCCCGATGCTGCAGAGCGTCTGCGCCACTCCCACTGCCTCGGCGCTGCGCAGGAGCGTTCCCAGATTGCCGGGATCCTGCACGGCATCGATCACCAGCACCAGTCCGGGTTTCCCCGGCGGAACCTGGGGCCATCGAGCAAGCGCCACCACTCCCTGCGGGTGAACAGTATCGGCGGCTACCGCGACCACCTGCGGCGTCGCCTCATAACTGGCTGGGAGGCGGCGAATCTGTTGCAGCAGATCCGATCCGGCAGGCGTCTGCTGCAACTGATCCGGCGCATACAGGACGAGCGTCAGTGTTGCGCCACTCTCGAGCGCATCGGCGACCAGGCGAACCCCCTCAAGCACGAGCATCCGCTCGCGGCGGCGTTCCTGGCGGTCGGCAGCCAGCGAGCGGATTCGTTTGACATGCTGATTCGCCGGGCTGGTAATCACATCGCCTGTTGCGCCTGTGCGACGACGCGCCCAAAAGCCGCCGGGTCGCGCACTGCCATATCAGCAAGCACCTTGCGATCCAGCTCGATGCCAGCGCGCTTGAGACCGTTCATCAGGCGGCTGTACGACATGCCGTGCATGCGAGCGGCGGCATTGATCCGAATAATCCACAGACGGCGAAAATCGCGTTTGCGGTTGCGCCGGTCGCGATAAGCGTACCAGAGCGCCTTCATCACCGTTTCACGCGCCACTTTGACGCGACGGCTGCGACTGCCGCGATACCCTTTCGCCTGCTCAAGCAGTTTTTTATGGCGCTTGCGCACCATCATGCCACGTTTAACGCGGGCCATAATGCTACCTGGTTCTCAATACTTCAAACGCACCCTTACCGGCTATGCTTTGCAATGTACGGCAATACGCGGCGCAGGCGGCGCTGAACACTCTTATGCACTTCAAACGTTCGATCAAGATGCTGCAAAATGCGCAGCGACATCCGGCGGCGGAAGTGACCGCGGCGACTGGCGGCGCGGACCATTTTCCCGGTCCCGGTCAGAGTGAACCGTTTGGCCGCTCCTTTATGCGTCTTCATCTTGGGCATGCGTTCATTCCTCTTCGTCAGCCTGATCGTTGGGCGCTGCATCAGACGCGGGCACGCTAACCTTTGGCGCTGGTTGTGTTTGGGTGCGAGACGCCTGCTGCTGTCGTTCACGCTGCGCCTGCGCTCTGGCTTTCTGGTTCGGCGCAAGCAAGAGCGTCAAGACGCGCCCTTCCATCGTTGGTCGCTGCTCGACAACCGATATGTCGCGCAGTTCCTCCGCCATGCGTTCCAGCATTTCCAGCCCGATTTCCTGATGGAAGATCTCACGACCGCGGAACCGCATATTGAACTTGACCTTGTCGCCGTCCAGCAAGAAGCGTCGCGCCTGTTTGGCTTTGACCCCCAGGTCGTGCTCATCAGTTTTTGGTTCCAGGCGGATCTGCTTGACTTCCACCTGCTTCTGGTTTTTCCGCGCCTCGCGCTCCTTTTTCGACTGCTCGTAGCGGAATTTGCCGTAATCCAGAATGCGACAGACAGGCGGGACGGCGTTTGGCGCGACTTCGACCAGATCAAGCCCGCGCTCTTCCGCCATCTGCAGAGCATCGCGGGTCGGCACAATGCCGACCTGCACGCCATTCTCGTCAATCAAGCGCACTTCGCGGGCGCGAATGCGATTGTTGATGCGAAGCCGGTCTCTAATTGCAGCGCTCCTTTCGACTCTCAACGGCGAGAGAACAACAAACCGCGCCGGAATGACGCGATGTAACCGTAAGTATAGCATCGCTGCGCAATTTCGTCAATGAAATTGCACGCTCGCATGACAGGCGCTACCACCATGATACACGCCAGTTCTATGCTATCATGCATCTGTGCAGCGTCAGGAGAGGCTTATGGAACCGCCGTTCCCTGGGATGGACCCCTATCTCGAACATTCCAGCCTGTGGCCCGATGTCCATCATCGGCTCATCAGCGCCGCCTGCGACTACCTGCAGGCGCGGATTGCGCCGGGATACATCGCGCAGATTGCGCCCTACGTCGCGCTGGAGCAGATCGAGATCGCCGCGCCGCGCCGCGCCCTGGTTCCCGACATCGGCGTCTATGAGCGCGAACCTGCCGCCGCCGCCATC
>JANWXL010000497.1 GCA_025055265.1 Roseiflexus sp. | reverse complement strand
GCGCTCGAGGCGCGCGTCGCTGCGCTCGAAGCGCATCCCGCACAGGGCATCGAGGATCGTCTGGCGATGGTCGTCTTCTCCGGCGACCTGGATAAAGCCATTGCCGCGCTGATCATCGCCACTGGCGCTGCGTCGATGGGGCTGGAAACCTCGATGTTCTTCACCTTCTGGGGCTTGAATGCGGTCAAGAAACGGAAGGTATTTGCCGGAAAGAACCTGCTGGAGCAGGGATTTACCGCCATGTTGCCTGGCGGGTTGGGGCAAATGGGTCTGTCGCAGATGAACTTCTTCGGCGCTGGCGCGCAGATCATCCGCAAGCTGATGCGCGACCATGGTGTGATGTCGGTTGAGGAATTGTTCAACCTGGCGCGCGAACTTGGGGTGCGCATGGTTGTGTGCGACATGTCGCGCGAACTGCTTGGCGTGCGCGATGAGGAACTGGTCGATGGCCTGGAGCACGGCGGCGTGGCGACATTCCTCGGCGATGCGACTCGCGCCAAAGTGACCCTGTTCATCTGATCGTGAGGAAATCGATATCCATGAAACCATGCACGAATGACATCGAACTGGCGGCAGCCCAAAAGGCTGACCTGATTCGCTATGATATCGACGAGCGCCTGACGCTTGCCGGGCAGCCGCAACCGGAACACTGGACGGCGCTGGCAGCGGAAGGGTTCCAGGTGGTGATCAATATGCGATCTGACCCGGAACGGGCTGCCATCCAGCAGCGCAACGCCGAAGCCGCCGGGTTGCGGTACATTCACCTGCCGTTGCCGGTTTACGAGCTGGAACCGGATCATCTGGAGCAGTATCATCAGACCATCGCCGCAGAGCAGGGGCGCGTGTTCCTGCACTGCCGTTCGGCGACGCGCGTTGCGCTGATGTGGCTTCTCGATCGGATCGTATATGACGGCTGGAGCCGCGAACAGGCGGAAGCTGCGCTTCGCGCGGCTGGTTATGATGACGATGCAATGGAAACGTTCGCGTTCTGTATGGATGATTATTTTGAACGCGCCGCCGCCGCTTCCAGTCGGTGAGGCGCGATACCGGAGCCAGTATGGCTGTTTCGTCGTCGCTCAAAACGCCGCTGACCCCTCAGGGTCTCCGGCGTTATTTTCCATTCCTTGACTGGCTGCTGCACTATCGCCGGGCAGATCTGCCGAATGACCTGGTTGCCGGTCTGGTGACTGCGATCATGCTCATTCCACAGAGCATGGCGTATGCCCAGCTTGCCGGTCTGCCGCCGCAGGTCGGGCTGTATGCATCGGTTGCGCCCCTGGCGGTGTACGCACTGCTCGGCACCTCCGGGCAACTGTCGGTTGGTCCGGTCGCCATTACATCGCTGGCGGTCTTTGCCGGCGTCAGTGCGCTTGCCGAGCCGGGCAGCCCACGCTACCTGGAACTGGTGTTGCTGCTGGCGTTCATTGTAGGGCTGGTCAAACTCCTGCTGGGTGTGCTGCGCCTGGGTTTCGTGATGAACTTTGTGTCGCACCCGGTGCTGGCGGGGTTCACTTCCGCCTCGGCGTTGATCATCGCTGCCGGGCAACTGAAGTATCTGCTCGGCTACCGGATCGAAGGCGAACGGGTTCACGAGATCGTTCTGAATGCGATTGCCGGTGTGAATCAGACGAACCCGGCAACCCTGGCGGTCGGTGCGATCAGCATCGCCTTGCTGATCATGTTTCGCTCGTGGCTCAAGCCGTTCCTGCAGCAGCGCACACGCCTGCCATCTACTGCCGTGACCCTGATCGTCAGCGGCGCGCCGTTGGTGACAGTGCTGCTCGGCATTCTGGCGTCGTGGTTCTGGCGGCTGAACGAGACCGCCAGAGTGCGGGTGGTTGGCGCCATTCCGCAGGGATTTGCGCCGTTTACGCTGCCGACGCTGAGCCTCGCCGATGCGCAGGCGCTCCTTCCCACGGCAATGACGATTGTCTTCATCAGCGTCGTCGAGTCGATTGCCGTTGCCAAGGCGCTGGCGAGCAAGCGGCGCAAGGCGATCGACGCTGATCAGGAACTGGTGGCGCTTGGCGCCGCCAACCTGACAGCGAGCGTCACCGGCGGCTACCCCGTCACCGGCGGCTTCGCCCGCTCGGTGGTGAACGACCAGGCAGGCGCGGTGACCGGTCTGGCATCACTGGTGACGGCGGCGAGCATTGGCGTCATCGTGATCTGGTTCACGCCGGTGTTCTACTATCTGCCGCAGGCAGTGCTGGCAGCAACGGTCATTGTGGCGGTGTTGAGCCTGTTCAAACCGCGGGAAGCGCTGCGCATCTGGCGCATGAATCGCACCGACGCAGTGACGTGGGGAGTGACGTTTGCTACTGTGCTGCTATTCGGCATCGAGGCGGGCATTCTGGCAGGTGTGGTTTTCTCGATCCTGCTGTTCCTCTGGCGCACCAGCCGACCGCACATCGCCATTGTCGGGCGGGTCGGTCGGAGCGAGCACTTCCGCAACGTGCTGCGCCATCAGGTGCAGACCTGCCCGCACGTCGTGGCGGTGCGCGTTGATGAGAGTCTCTACTTCGCCAACACGCGCTATCTGGAAGATGCACTCCTGCGCATCGTCGCCGAACGACCAGAAGTGAAGCATCTGGTGCTGATCGGTTCGGCAATCAATTTCATCGACGCCAGCGCGCTGGAAACGCTGGAAGCGCTGCTCCACGAACTGCGCGCCGCTGGAGTCGAACTGCACCTGGCGGAGATCAAGGGTCCGGTGATGGATCAACTGCAACGCGCCGGGTTCATCGACCACCTCGGCACGGAACGGGTCTACCTGAGCACGCATCAGGCCATGCGGGCGCTGGAGTGCGTGTGAATTTGCGAAAGACAGACGCCGTAGGGTCAGGTTTGAGACCGGACCGCACCGTAGGGTCAGGTCTCAGACCTGACCCTACGGTGCGCATTGCGGGTTGATGGCGTGCAAGGACGACCTGCGACCAGGCTACCCCGCCGCCGCCCCCAACCGCCCCGTTGATGACCGTCACCTGTGCCACTGCCCTACCCAAACCAGCGCAGTCGCGTTATAATTCAGAAGTGCGCTATCGCAGGCGCGGTGAATGTGTTTGTGCATATAGACGGCAGTCGAAAGTGGCAAAAGATGCGACGCGATCAAGTCCTGCGCGTGTTGAGCGCACA
>JANWXL010000442.1 GCA_025055265.1 Roseiflexus sp. | reverse complement strand
TGAGCGGCAGGCGCAGCAGATCATGATCCATTGGCAGTTCTCCCTGACCAAAGCGCGCGCCACGCTGAATCGGCACTATCGGAACGTCCACGCAGCGAACGAGAAATACCAGGAAACTTAGTTTACGGACTAATCAGCCCGTAGCTCAGAGGGCGCGACCTGGCGGCACAGGTTTACCGGATCAATTAATGTTCATCAGCCGCCGGGCGGACGAGCGGAGAGCGGAATAACTATTCAACAACTATCACCGTTGGACGAACACGCGGCGCGTCAAAGGGACTACCCGCCCGCCGCCAGCCGCTCCCGCCAGTACGCCATCAATTCCTCGACGATCATCGGCACGGTGATCTCTGGTTGCCATCCCGTCGCCTGGCGCAGCTTCGTGTTATCCCCCACAAGCAGCGGTTCGTCAGAGGGACGGAGACGGGCCGGATCGACGCGCACCTCTGTCGGAACGCGCCCGAGCCGCTGCACCAGGGCGACAATGTCGCCGATGCGGGTGGCCACGCCAGAGCAGAGGTTGTAGATTTCACCGGACGCGCCATGTTCAAGGATCAGCCAGAGGGCGCGCGCCACATCGCGGGTGTGCGTGAAATCGCGCCGCGACTCCAGATTCCCGACGTAAATGACCGGTTCCTGGCGATCGCACTCGATCAGCGCCATCTGGCGACAGAACGTCTGAATTGCGCACCGGTCCCCCTGGTGCGGTCCCACATGGTTGAACGAGCGCGTGACCACCACGTGCATGCCGTAGTTTGCGGCATACTGCAATCCGCTCAATCCGGCAGCGACCTTGCTCACGCCATACGGGCTGAGCGGGCGCGTGGGGTGCGTCTCAGGAATCGGCGTCTCCTCCGGTTGAACCCAGCCGTACTCGGCGCTCGTGCCCGCAATGTGGACGCGCGCACGCGGCGCATGGCGTCGCACTGCTTCAAGCAGGTTGATCGTTCCCTCGACGTTGGTGCGCATGGTGACGATGGGCGCATCCCACGACTCGCTGGGGTAACTCTGCGCTGCCAGGTGGTAGACGCGATCGGGCGCAGCCCGCTCCACAGCGCGCATTACCGAATAGGGATCTTCGATGTCCCCCTCATGCAGTATGATCCGCCCGGCAAGGTGTGCAATCGGTCGCGTATCGCTTCGCCAGCGCTTGAAGGCATGCACCTCGACATCAGGAAGCGTGACCAGATAATCCGCCAGGGCGCTGCCGACTGGACCGGTGATTCCGGTGATGAAAATGCGCACGAACTTTCCTCC
>JANWXL010000327.1 GCA_025055265.1 Roseiflexus sp. | reverse complement strand
CTGCAACAACCACCACTGCCATCAACCATACCACAAAAGCGGCTTGCCGCACGAATTGCCCAAGGATAAGAATAAGTAGCATGACAGTGATACTCAACAACAAGGCAGAAAGTCGCGGAGTCATTGTTTCCATTGATACTCCCCTTGTTCAAGAGACAAACGTCATTCCGTCACATGATACTTGTCATCGTCTCTGTCTTCAACCTTCACACCTTCAACCTTCACACCCTCAACCTTCGCACTGTCACGCCTTCGACCCAAGGAGACGTTGCAGTGCAACGTCTCCACTGCATACCCCTCGCGCCTCTCACCTCTCGCCTCGGTCCTCATTCCAGCACCCGCGTTACACTGCCTCCCTGCAACGCGCGCTGTTCGAGACGCTGCGCCAGCCAGTTCTGGCGGCGCAGGCGACGCCCCAACGATACCGCCAGGTTCTGCATCAGGCGCATCCCCAACGCCGGGTCGTCTTCGGCAAGCGTGTTCAGCGCCTCGCGCGTCAGCACCAGCACTGTCGTCGGTTGATCACCAGCGCGCAGATCGGCGCTCCGCTCCGTATTTTCCAGCAATCCCAATTCTCCGGCAACCTGCCCGCTCTGCATAAAGGCAATCCGCACTGGCGGCTGGCGCACCCCGCCGACCGGCACAGGGTCGAGCCAGACTTCGAGCAACCCGTCCTGAACGATATACATCTCATCGCTGCGCGCCCCGGCAGCGGCAAGGCGTTCGCGCGGCGCCAGCACGCGCCGCTGCAACAGCGACGCCACGCGCAGACGTTGCGCCTCATTCAGATGCCCGCCGATCTCCGAGTTGTTGAGAAACTGCGCAATGGCGCGCAACTCGCCAATATCGCGCGAATCGGCAGGCAGCGCAACCCCCGCTGGCGGCAGACCGAGAAAGAGGGCAATGTGGCGCAGCGTCGCCTCCGGCTGCTCGAACTGCGGCCAGTGACCAGCGTTCGGGATGATCCGCAGGTCGGCGGCGGGCCACTCGGCAGCGACCGCTCCGGCATCGCGCAACGGCACAATATCATCCTCCGCGCCCCAGATAACCAGCGTCGGCGGCTCGATCGCCGCAAGCTTCCCGCGCAGATCGCCCTGGCGCATCGCCTGAAAACAGAAGGCGCGCATGCGTCCCTGGCCGGGACGGCGCGCATCGGCGCGAATGCGCCGATAATCCTCATCCGAAACCTGCGCACGTTCGGCAAAGTTCGACGGCTTGAGCAGATAGTCAGTGTAATCGAGCGGCGTTTTTGCCAGCAGGTGCAACACCCATTCGAGCGGCGGGAAACGCTCCGCCAGCACGTGCGGACCGATCAGCAGGTTCACCCGTGTCGAGAGGCGCCCGCTCAACGCCGGATTGAGCAGCACCATGCGCTCGACGAGTAGCGGGTAACGCAGCGCCAGCGTCGCGCTGATCTGCCCGCCCATCGAATGACCAAGCAGCAACACCGGCTGGTTGGGGCTGAAATGCTCGATCAGGCGCGCGACCAGATCAGCATACCCCGTGATCGTCGGCGGATGCGGTGGCGCTGGCGAGCGCCCAAAGCCGGGCAGATCGATGGCGATGCAACGGTAGCGACGACTCAGCGCGGGCAGGATTGGTTTCCAGGTGTACGACGAACTCGCCCAACCGTGGATGAGAAATGCATAGGGCGCATTTTCAGGACCGGTCTCTTCGAGATAGATTGTCTGGTCGTCGATTGTGTACAGCGCCATGGAGTCGCCCCGTTCTCTATGGAATTTCTCACCACGCTCGCCGTGGCGCCAGGCGTCGACTTCGACAGGCTCAGCCGACGTCTGGCGCAGGACGGCCCATCAATGATTCAAGCATCACGAAAACCGCTGTAATGATGCAAGGAGAGCAATGACCCTCCGTCTATCGCTGATTGTAGAAAATCGCAGGCGTCAGGTACAGGGCATCGGCTTACAAAACAATGAACATCATCGCTAGAGACAATGTTGTCGTTCAACAACGAAAAGGAAAGCAATTGCGACTTGAAGGGAACACTACGATCCCGCATACTGAAAGCGCCGATCCGCGTCTGGCTTAGATCGAGGGGTTGACCATGACTGATTTTCGGACAACCTATCTTGGTTTGCCGTTGAAGAACCCTATCGTCGCTTCATCGTCGCCGCTCTCGAAGCGTATCGACAACGTTCGTCGCCTGGAAGAAGCCGGCGCCGCCGCCGTCGTTCTCTTCTCGCTGTTCGAGGAACAGATCGTCCACGAGTCGCTCGAACTCGACTACTATCTCGACCGGGGCGCCTACAGTTTTGCGGAATCACTGACCTACTTCCCCGATCTGGAACGGTACAACCTGGGAGTCGAGCCGTATCTCGAGCACATCCACGCACTGAAACAGCGGGTCAGCATCCCGATCATCGCCAGCCTCAATGGTCCGTCGGACGGCGATTGGGTAGAGTACGCGAACAAGGTGGAGCAGGCAGGCGCCGATGCGCTTGAACTGAACCTCTACTTTCTGGCGACTGACCCAAACATCACCGGCGCCGAGATTGAAGCGCAGTACCTGCGGCTCGTGCGCGACGTGTGCAGCCGGGTGACCATACCGGTGGCGGTCAAGATGAGTCCGTTCTTCAGTAGCATCGCCAACATTGCCAAACAGTTCGCTGACGCGGGAGCGAAAGGACTGGTGCTCTTCAACCGCTTCTACCAGCCCGATTTCGATCTGGAAGCGCTGGAAGTCGTGCCGAATCTGAAGTTGAGCACATCCGACGAGTTACGCCTGCCACTCCGCTGGATCGCTATCCTCTACGGGCGCATCAATGCCGATCTCGCGCTGACCAGCGGCGTCCATACGGCGGAAGACGTCTTGAAAGCGATGATGGCTGGCGCCCGCGTGGCGATGATGACTTCCGAGCTGCTGGCGCGTGGCATCCAGCGCATCCCTGCCATTCTGAACGATATGCGGGTATGGATGGAAGAACACGAGTATGAGTCGATTGAGCAGATGCAGGGAAGCATGAGCCAGCAGGCAGTCGAGAACCCGTCGGCATTTGAGCGCGCGAACTACATCCGAGCGCTAAGCTCTCTGGGATAGACTCCTGCTGAGAACCGCGGAGCCTGTCCTGCCCGATGCAGCAACGTTCAACCTTCGATACGCACGGGGATGCGGACGACAGCATCGGGCAGCAGCGTGTCGTTCCGCACCAGGGGCAGACGTTCCAGCGAGGGCCAGCGGTACATGCCGACCAGCAGCAGATAATCTCCTGGCGGAAGATCTGCCGGGATGATCAATCGGCGCGCATCTATAACAGTCAGACCAGCGCGCCATCTGCTGGTCGGCAAGGCGCCCTCAACAGGCGGTCCGTCACCTTGAGCGTATTTATTGCCAGCGGCGTCCACCAGATGGACAAGGACGCTGCGCTCGTCCAGACCGTCGTGCAGCGATCGCCACCAGAGCGCCAGATCCGCCGCCTCACCTGCTTTGAGGCGTGGTGTCACGATGGTATACCCTATCAGAACCACATCGCTGCCAACCTGAACCCTGAGGGGAGTTGCAGGGTTGGCGACGCTGACCGCCTGCATTTGTCTCTCGCGCACCCACACGCTGGAGATCGCCCGATCAGATGTGACATCGAACCCGAACAGGTCGATTGGTTCACCGACAACCTGCGTGCCAGCAGCCAGATACAATCGAGCGGTGTACCGACCCGGTTGCAAGCCTGCAAAATAAGCGCCGATCGGCGCCTCGCCATTCGCAGACATACAGCGCATATGTCCGTCAGCCAGAGACAGGATCATGGTGAAGCGTTGCATCTCCGGGTCCGGCGCGACCAGCAGACCATACCAGCCATACTGAACGCCACGATCAACATCCCAGATATCGAGCGCCGCGCGTAGCGGTCCTGCATCCGGCAGAAACGTTTCCAGCGACGTTGTGATCAGCGTCCCGGAAGCCATGGCCGAGGCATGAACAACTGCGCTGTTCGTCACATGTTGCACCGTTACGTTTGTACCCGATGCCTGAATGCCAGCGTCGCCCGGAGCGCTCGCGCCTTGCACAGCAACCGTGTCGAAGTCGGAGAGCAAGGTAGCGGTCTCGACCAGGAGCGGCGTCGCCCCCAGGTTGCGAATAGCGACTTCATGTGATGACCCTTTCGGAAACATGATCGTGTGTCTGCCGGGCAAGAGGGAGACAGGCGCACCATTCACCTCAATTGTTGTCGCTCCAGGCGTTGCGACCATCAACCGTAGCGTGTGAGAAGCGAGGGCTGAACGCGCCTCGATCTCTGGTTCAGCCCTGACAGGCGCTGTTAGAAACTCGCCTGGCGCCAGAACACGCAGTAGACGCAGATGTTGCTCTACCCCTGGCGGACGGCGATAGAGCGCATATGAACCGCCACGCCAGATAGACGGAGAAGCGTATCCCCACGGCAGTGGATCTTCAAATGCATGGAGCAGGCCATACTCTCCGATCGCTCCATCGTCACCGGCGCGCGACTCAGCATAGCCAGTGCGGACGCGCCCCAACACGACAGCGTGATCGAGCGCATACGCCGCAAAGCCGTTGGTCACGCCACGCACCCGCTTGTCAGAGGTCATGGTGACTGTGCTTCCCTGCGGCACAAGTGTTCGCAATTGGAGCAGCACCGGCGCGTCATCAGGGTACAGACCAGGACGCTCCAGGTGTGCGCTGACGACATGCGTCTGATTGACGCCCATCAGCGCGCATAATCCCAGCGCTGCTACGATTGATGACGCGCGAAACGCTATCGCGGCGTATGCACGACGGGGTTTGAGAAACCAGCGCGGCGCCTGTTGCTGCCAGAGACCCTGGACGCCTGCTGCTGCCACGCCCAGCAAAGCAAAACTGACATATGCGGCGCCTTTCATGTAGGCGTAGGGATACGCCTGCCACCAACGCAACCAGGCAAGATACGCGATGCCTCCAATGAATACGCCTGTCAGACGCAAACGATATGGACCGGACACAAGGGCAGCCGCCACAAGGACAATGAGCGCGATGCCGGCAGCCCATTCCGCGACTTCGGGTAGAACAGACTCAACGCCCTCCGGTTGAAATGTCGTCAACCCTGCGATCGTGCTGGCTGGAATGTAGGTGAATATGCCCAGCGAAGTTACCTGATACCTGTAGCGGAAATCAAAACCGTTGAAATAATCCTCTATCGTCGGCGCAGCCGCCACAAGTGTCAGTGCAAACAATCCAATCGCGGCAACTATCAGCGCACGCAGCGATGGATCGGCGCCTTTTCTGAACGCCTCGATCAGGCGCGCCCCGCCCAACCCAAGCGCCAGCGCCGCCCACACGGTGATAGCCGGATAGTAGACGACCGGCAGGGCTGCCAGCACAACGGCGCCCAGCACGGCGCTTCGCCACGCCGCCAGCCGGTTGCGAGCGATCTCCTCAACCGTTGCCATACCGATAACCAGACCAAACGGTATCAGAAGAAACCCGGCAAGTTGTTTCTCGAAATTGAAGTATGAAATCCAGAGCAATAGCGCATTCGCGCTAACCCATGCCGACCCGATCAGGGCTGCCCACATCCGCAAACCAAGCGTCACGCGGAGCCAGAGATAGACGGCCAGCACACCCATTCCTCGCAACCACGCAATCAATGGCGTAAAGGTGTCGAATGCCTCGAAGCCGCCAAGCAGATCAACGCATCCCTGCCAGATAGCAAACCCGATATTGTGCGAAATCCGCGGCGGATGCGCTACAAGATCGCGCAGCGGGTTGTCTGGCATGGTCGCAATAGCGTTAATCGGAGCACGTTCCAGATACCGCGCCATCGGGAGGGCGACTTCGATATCCCACCCGCCGCCGATCGCCGCTGACTGGTTGTAGCGGATCAGCGGCGCCACACCAACGGTGATGGTCGCCAGAATCAGCAGCAGCAGCGCCCCTTCCTCGATCCGTGTCACCTGGCTCGACGGCTGGCGCGTGAACGGAGCGCCGGTGCGACGCCAGGCAAAGATGTTGAGGGCAGTACAGACGAGGAGCAGAATCGGCAGAGCCACATTCAACCCGAAGACGGTGCGAACGCTCCAGTACCCTGTCACAACTGCCGTTGCGTAGCCAACAAGCGGCGTCAGCAGTTGACGAAACGGCAGCAACGTCGACGGCAACGCCAGGCGGGTAAGACCCCACCCGCACCACCACGCCAGCATGGTGGCAAGACCAAGCATAACAGCGATGTGCAGGACCAGCATATCTTTTTACAACTGGCAGCATGCGCAGAGAGGAAGCATACAAACCTATGATAACACGAAATTAACGTTCGAGATCAGCAGTATCAACGGCAACGTGCCAAACTATGACCTGATCCCCAACCTTCCCTATGGTTGCTGCGTCGAAGTGCCGTGCCTGGTCGATGGCAATGGCATTCAGCCAACCCGGATCAATGATTATCCCCCCCAACTGGCGGCGCTAAACCGCACCAACATCAACGTTCAAGAGTTGACCGTTGAAGCGGCGCTGACCGGGAGCATCGAAGCAGTGTATCATGCAGTCTCGCTCGATCCCCTGACTGGCGCTGTCTGTACCCTGCCGCAGATTCGCGCCATGGTCGATGAGATGCTGGCAGCGCAGGCAGCGTGGCTGCCGCAATTTGTTCGAGTTCGATGATAAAGGGAAGGAGGCGGCTTCAATGGAGACGACGGCTCCCACGACTGCCGCTCGACGCGCCGGACGCCGCAGGCGTCTGGCGATCTCCGCCGTAGCGACGCTGCTCACATTGGTTATGGCGCTCTACCTGGGCATTTCGACCTATGCTGCCAGCACCCTGACCATGCCGCAACGTGATGCAGAGGTCAATACTCCCGCAACCTTTGGCGCGCGCTTTGAGGAGGTGCGCTTCCCGGCGCGCGGCGGAGATGTGGAGATCGCCGCATGGTATCTGTCGCAGCCAGGCGCCTCGCGCGCAGTGATTCTCGTCCACGGCAAAGACAGCAGCCGTTCAACGGAGTTCCAGGGGCGTTTCAGCGAGTTTGCCGCTCGCCTCCGTGAACGCGGATTTGCTGTCCTGATGATCGACCTGCGCGGGCACGGGGCAAGCGGCGATGCGCGCTTCAGTTTCGGGCTGGCGGAACGGCGCGATATTCTTGGCGCGGTCGACTGGCTTATGGCGCAGGGGTTCCACGCCGGAAGCATTGGCGCGCTGGGAGTGTCGATGGGGGCCGCTTCGGCCATCGGCGCTGCCGCCGAAGACCCGGCGATCGGCGCGCTCGTAGCGGATTGCAGCTACGCCGAAATCGAGCCGCTGATGCAGCGCCACTGGAGCGCTGCCAGCGGCTTGCCGGATATTTTTCTCCCCTCGACGCTCTTTATGGGACAATTCGTGTTGGGGATGGACCTGACAACCGCGCGACCGGTCGCCGAGATCGACGACATTGCGCCGCGACCAGTGCTGATCATCCACGGCAATGCCGACGCATTTACGCCAGTGGAGCACGGACGAGCACTCGCTGCGGCTGCGCCCGAAGCCGATTACTGGGAAGTGCCCGGCGCCGGGCATGCCCGGTCCTACGAGGTCAATCCGCAGCAGTACGTTGATCGAGTTGCAGCATTTTTCATGCAGCATCTGGGAGGATAGTCGAGAACCGAAACTGAGCGCCAGGAACCAGAAATCCGAAGCGGTTGCCGTTGTTGCGCAACTCCTGTACAATAATGAACACGTTATCAGCGTTCTTTTGCGGTGTGGCAGCCTATGTCAGCGCTCAGTCGCTTTGAAGCGTTCATGGAGAATATCGTTGAGGGTTCGGTCGCGCGGTTGTTTCGCAGCCCGGTGCAACCCGCTGAGATCGCCAAACGCCTCGAACGGGCGATGGAAGCCAACCAGACGGTCAGCGTGCGTCGCATCCTGGTGCCGAATTATTACCGCGCCTTCCTGAACCCGCAGGACTTCGAGGCGTTCAAACCGATCCGCACTGAGGTCGAGCGCGAGATGGCGACCTATCTGGCGGATCTGGCGCAGGAACGCGGGTTCAGCATGGTCGAACATCCCCGCGTTGAACTGGTCGCGGATGCTGGCGTACCCCGGCGGACGATCCAGGTGGTGGCAGAAACGCAGGCAGCGCCAGCCGCGTCGAGTCAAAGCGGCGATACGCAGGTTATTCCGGCGCAGGTTGCAGCGGCGCCAGCAGCGCGCGCCCGCCTGCTCCTGACGACGTCCACCGGCACGCACGTTATCCCGCTCGATAGCACATCGATGACTATCGGACGCGGGCTGAATAATGATATCATTCTGGAAGACGCACGTGTATCACGCAACCATGCTCAATTGCGCTACAAATCGCGCCGTTTCTGGCTGACCGACCTTGGCTCAACGAATGGCACATTCGTCAACGGCGAACCGGTGACGGAGCGCGCCCTGCGTGACGGCGACATCATCTCGCTTGGCGGGCTGGAGCTGACATTCCGCCAGGCGGACCGTTGAGCGCCGGTCGCCCGCTGCTCACTGCTGACACACCTATGTTCGACTTCGCCAACGCCTCGATTGACGCTGTGATGCTCGTGCTGCGCGTCGCCGTTGTGCTGCTGCTCTACTTCTTTCTCTGGCAGGCGCTGCGCGTCATGATCCGCGAACTTGCAGTCATCGGACAGGTCGGTCAGATCCCATCATCACACAGTCCGTATGGACACCTGGTCGTGCTGCGCAGCGGCCAGAGCGGTGTGGCTGTCGGCAAAATGTTCCCGCTCAGCCCGAGCACGATCATCGGGCGCAGCATGGAGCACTGCGAGATCGCCCTGAACGACTCGTTCCTGTCGCAGCAGCACGCCCGCCTCGAATTGCGCGGCAATCAGTGGGTGCTCGAAGACCTCAACAGCACCAATGGCACCTTCGTCAACGACATCGAAGTCCGCGGCGCCACCGTCGTTGAAGAAGGCGACATTATCCGCGTCGGGCGCATCGAATTGCGCCTGGTGAGCGGGTAGGGCGGTCGCTCACACCCGGAACAGCGGCCGCGGGTCAGCGCCGCTGAAGGGCCACGGGATCGCCAGCAGCACTGCCAGCATCGCCAGACCGGCAAAGATCGCGTAGCGCCGGTAGCGCTTCTCCTCCGGCAGCCGCTTTGCCGTCACATGCCCGACATGCGCCAGCACCACGGCAATCACCATCATCAGAATATGCTCGACCGCCCAGAACCGCAAACGTGCATCACCCATGGCGCTGCCGAAATCGTCGAACACCCGTTGCATCGTAGGGCTGAACACGCCGTAGAGCAGCAGCCCCAGCAGCAACTGAATGTCCATGGAAATCGTAAAGAACGATCCCAGTCGCCCGACCGCTGCGTCCCACGGACGCCTGCCCAGCCATCCGGTCAGCGCGCGGACGATGAGCAGCGCCCCAAGAATCACGACCGCCCATCGCATATACGAGTGTGCGTAGAGGGTAATGTTGTACGGATTCATCTCACTTCCCTCGATGTATCAATACTATGCCGCCGAAGCCCCGCGTTGCAGACGCTGCTGCGTCGCAAGCTCCTCGGTGCGGCTCTTCAAACCAAACGATGCCAGGAATAATAGCACCATCAGGACGCCGACGATCAGGAAGGCAGCGGCATATCCGCCGACATCGCCGCCACGCGCCGCTGCAACTGCGCCCAGCAGAACCGCGCCGATCAGTTGCCCGATGCTGATAAACACTGTCAGCACGCCCTGGGTGGCGCCACGCTCCTCGGCTGGCGCTTCGTTCAGCAGGATATACCGGAGCGATGCGCCGAGCAAGACGCCGATGCCGATGCCAAACAGCACAGAGAAGCCGTAAAATGCCAGCAGAACATTTGCCAGCGCGCCTTCCAGCAACAATCCGACGGCAATCAGCGCCGTACCGGTCAATACGACGATTTTCGAGCCCACCCGATCAAGCGCACGTCCTGATAGCGGCGAACCAATCGCCATCGCCAGCACCATCGGAACCAGCATAAAACTCGCCGTCGATGGCGTGACGCCAAATGCCGCCACCAGCAACGAGGGCACGAACAGCGTCACCGCTTCGCTCAACCCGGCGCCAAACGAGAGCGCGCCAGCCAGCGCAATCTGCCGGTTGCGGAACAGGTTTGTGTCCAGCACCGGGTCCGCGGCGCGACGCTCGATCCACCAGAAGACGGGAATAAGCGCCAGCGCCAGCAGCAACAGCAGCGCCGCAGGTGAAGCGCGGAATGCAGCGACCAGACCCGCCATGCTTGCCTCGTCCAGCAGATAGGCGAGATCACTGAGCGCCACTGCCAGCGCCGCCAGCAGCACACCCAACACGATCATCCCGCCCCAGTCGAAGGGGCGCGGCGTTGATGCGCGGACAGCAGGAAGCAGCCTTGTGCCGAAGCCGATCAGCGCTGCCGCAATCGGCAGGTTGATCAGGAACAGCCACTGCCATCCAAGCATGAGCAGCAAACCGCCAATGATAGGTCCAATCAAGAATGCGATGCCAAACACAGCGCCGATCAGACCGAGCGCGCTCCCGCGCTTCTCTGGCGGAAAGGTGTCGCCAATGACAGCGCTTGCGACCGGAAAAATGCCGCCAGCTCCAAGCCCTTGAATGGCTCGACCCGCCAGCACCAGCGCGTACACCGGCGCTGCCACGACGATTAATGACCCCAGACCAAAGAGAGCGACGCTCACCGTATACAACATACGCCGCCCGAAGCGGTCTGATAACTTGGCGATGAACGGAGTTCCGACAAGATTGAACAGCACATAGATGACAAACATCCATGATGCAGCGCGAGCGTCGATTGCGAAGTGCTCGCGCAGTGCAGGCAGCGCCGGTCCGACGATGGCAATGTCGAGCGCTGCCATCAGGACCCCGACAAACAGGACCATCAAAATCTGATTGCGTTTGCGTTCCTCGTGTGTTGTCATATGTCCACCTCGCAGGTTTCCTGACCGGTCGGTAAAGATTGTACCGGATGCAACGCATCGTGTCAAGGCGACGTCTGGGACGCCCTTGAGCGCATGACTGGCGCACGACGCGGCTGGCGCGGTTGCGCCTATGCGAGGGACGCCCTTGAGCGCATGACCAGCGCTCAGGGGCGGTATGATATAATGTCGCTGCCATGGAGTTTGAGAAAATAATCTGGTATCGCTGGATCTGACCCGCGAAGGCGGGCTCCGCAACCGTAGCCCGCGACTTTAGGCGCCGGGCGGGTGGGCGGAGAGCGGAATAATTCTTGTCCATTATGGCGAATATCATTCACAGAAGAGGAAGCGAGCGCCACAGCCGGTAGACTGCTGGGGCGCCTTCATTGTGCCTCTGTGTGAACCTATTCGAAGATTGTCGCTTCTCGAGGAGCGTTTGTGCCTGTTACCGCCGCCAATCAACGTTCAATCCGCCTGATGCCGTCGATCCTCGCTGCTGACTTTACGCGGCTGGGTGAGCAGGTGCGCGAGGTTGCCGAAGCAGGCGCCGACGGTCTGCACATCGACGTGATGGATGGCGTATTCGTGCCGAACATCAGCATCGGCATACCGGTCGTCGCTGCACTGCGCCGCACAGTTGATCTGCCGCTCGACTGCCATCTCATGATCGTTGAGCCCGAACGCTACCTTGAAGCGTTCGTCACCGCTGGCGCCACCCATATCACGGTTCACGTCGAGGCATGCCGTCATCTCCACCGCACCATTCAGCAGATCCACGACCTGGGGGTGACCGCAGGCGTTGCCTTGAATCCGGCCACCCCGCCGACCGCCATCGAAGAGATTCTGCCTGATCTTGACCTGGTGCTGATTATGAGCGTCAATCCAGGGTTTAGCGGGCAAACCTACATTCCAGGCAGCACATCGAAGATCGTCCGGTTACGACGCATGCTCGACGAGCGCGGGCTGCACCATGTCGATCTGCAGGTCGATGGCGGCATCAGCGCCGCGAATGTCGCCGATGTCGTCGGCGCAGGGGCCACCAATATCGTTGCCGGCACGGGGGTATTCAATGCGCTCCCCATCTCCGAAACGATACAGGCGCTCCGTTATGCCATTCAACATCGGCGCTGAGTGATATCGTTGCTATGACCATACGCATCACGCTTGCCTGCACCCACCACGACCCCGAAGGCCGGTTGCGCAGCCAGTCGGAACGGGTTGCCCCTGCATTACAGCGCATCTTTGCTGGAATTGTTGTGCGCGTCACCGACGTCACCCCCGATGATGCTCTGGCGCCGCTGGTGCAGGCTGGCGCGACTATTCATCGCGCACCATCGTGCGGTCACATGCGCCTGGGGAGAGCGCGACGCGAGGCGTTGCGCCTGGGGATCGAGGCGGGGGCGCACCATGTGCTCTTCTGCGATCTTGACCGCATGCTGCACTGGGCGGAATACCATCCCGCTGAACTCACGTCCGTCGCAGGGCTGATCCCCGCCTACGATTTCCTGATCCTGGGGCGCACACAGCGCGCGTTCGACAGTCATCCGCGCGCTCAGTGCGACACCGAAGCGATCGTCAACCGCGTCTTCGCGCAGGTCAGCGGACAGGGATGGGATGTGACCGCCGCTGCGCGCGGCGTTTCCCGGCGGGCTGCCATTGCCATCCTCGACGGATGCCCCGACGAAACCATCGGCACCGATGTGTCATGGCCCCTCTTCCTCCAGCGTACCGGTCGGTATGCCATTGGCGCCGTCGAGACTGAAGGACTGGAATACGAGACGGCTGACCGCTTTCCTGAAGAAGTCGCTGCGGCTGGCGGCGTCGACGCCTGGAAAGCGCGCATCGACGCCAACCCGCGCGAGTGGGCGCTGCGCCTGGAGATTGCGCGTATCGAGGTTGAGGCGGCAGTGGCG